>NZ_JBCAUP010000023.1:0-95755 GCF_038433355.1 Brucella cytisi | reverse complement strand
AGAGCCTGAATCATAATGAACGTAACGATATCAGGCTCTTGCGATCCTTCGGGTGAGGAAGCGGATATTTGCGATGTAGATCCACGCTTCAGAGGAAGCGATGGTTTTCTCGAAGTCCTTGGTCAGTCTGCGACACCGTCCCAGCCATGCAAATGTGCGTTCGACAACCCATCGACGCGGGAGTAGTTGGAAACCTTCAGCGCGATCAGACCGCTTGACGATTTCCAGTGTAAACCTCCCGACCTTTTCCAGCCTGCCTTTGAGCTTTGGTCCTGCGTATCCGCCGTCAGCAAAGATATGCCGCAACCACGGCCAACGTTTGAGAATGGTTTTCAAGACATCCGGCGCGCCGTCTCTGTCCTGAATGCCCGCAGAATGGATCACGAGACCAACCATCAGGCCGAGAGTATCAACCACAATATGACGTTTGCGACCGTTGATCTTCTTCCCCGCATCAAAACCTCGTATTCCGCCGCTTTCCGTGGTTTTCACCGACTGGCTATCGATCACACCAGCCGTGGGGCTGGGCTGCTTGTCGGCCTGTTCACGCGCAATCATCACAAGTGTGTTGTTGATGGTCCGCAGCATGCCATCATCTCTCCAGCGGTAGAAATATTTCTGCACCGTGGAGAATGGTGGGAATTCAGTAGGCAAAAGCCGCCACGCACCGCCCGAAGAAGCTATATAAAGAAGCGCGTTCACCACTTCTCGCAGGTTTGTCTTTCGAGGGCGACCGAGATGTCGTGGCAAAGGCATCAGCGGTTCGAGCACAGACCATTCCGCATCCGTTAAATCGCTTGCATAACGCGAATTGCGACGCTCATACTGTCGGCGAGCGGTTTCAGTCCAGGCCATCGTGATCTCCATCGTATGTCAGAAATCCGATTGAATCATAACCTGCTGAAATCGCTCAACCCTTTTTGGTACAGGCTCTCAAAGTCGATCGCATCTCCCTGGAAGTTTTTGATGTCCTTGTCGAGCGCGAGGGGAATCTTCGCGATGATCCCGTTTTCCATGTCGTTGTTTACGTGCAAGAGCATCGTCTATCCCCTCGTTGATAGGGCTTAGATAATAAGGCTCAACGAGTCGATTCAACCTGTCACTTCTTTCAGACACTTGTGGCCAAACGAAAAAAGGGCAGCCTGTGCTGCCCTCGAAAAATCAAAATTACTTCAATGCGTTACTTGTTCTTCTCGAGAAGAAGCTGAACCAGTTTCTGGTCGACGTCGCCGGTCGGCGTCTGGCCATTCGCCTTCTGGAAGGCAGCAATTGCAGCGCGGGTCTTGCCGCCCATCAAGCCATCGGCAGTGCCGACGTCGTAGCCGTTCTTCTGGAGAATTAGCTGGATGTTACGAACAGCCTTCTTCATATCCACCGAGCCGGTGGTGAGCGGTTTGCTCTCGGTCCAAGCATCCGGGACGTCGATGGAGTTGGTTGCCTGATCGAGCGGCTTGGCCTTCCAGAGCTTGACTAAATCCTTGGCGCGTTCAAGCTGTTCCGGTTTCAATGCCTTGGCAATCTGGTCGCGTTTGTCGGCAGCATCCTTGTCACCAGCATTGGCGGCAAGCGAGAACCATTTGTAGCTTTCTTCCAGATTGACCGGCATGCCCAGTCCCTTGGCCGCAAGGATTCCGAGATTGAACTGGCTGTCCTTCACGCCGAGTTCGGCGGCATCGGTGAACCAGCGCACGGCGGAAGCATTGTCAGGGTTGCCATTGGCGCCGGTTGCGAAAAGGACGGCGAGGTTGTGCATCGCGCTGGCGTTACCCTGCTGCGCTGAAAGCTGGTACCAGGTCTTGGCCTTTTCGAGATCGCGGGCCATGCCAAGGCCCTTCTCGTTGAAGTTGCCGAGACGATATTGCGCCGGGGCAAAGCCTTGACCTGCAGAAATCTCATACCATTTCGCCGCCTTGGCAAAGTCGGCGGCAACGCCGCGACCTTCCATGTAGCGATTGCCGACTTCGAAGAGGGCACGGGCGTCGCCTTTGGCTGCAGCCTCGCGAAGCGCTGTCGGACCGGCTTCTTCCGGTACAGATGGAATGGTGGCTTGGGGCTGTGCGGCAGGTTCGGTTGATGTAGCCGTTTCCGCAGGGGCTACCGGATGGGCGGCTGTTTCGGTTGCTACGGCAGGCTGTTCAATCTGTGTGGGGATTTCGACCGCTGCCTGCTGCTCGTTTACTCGTTCCGGGTTTTCTTCCTGCGCAATTTTCTCCGCGCCGGACTCAGCGATCGCGGGCGTGGTTTCTGCGGATTGTTCGAGGGCAGATGTGGTGTCCGACGCGATTTTTGCAGCGATTTCGTCGGCTGGCGCAGGTGTATTATCGGCGGCAGTTGTGTCGATCTGAGGCGGTGCCGTATCAAGTGCGGCTTCCACCGGCTCGTCGCGGTTGAGGAAAGCTGAGCCGATCTGCAGGCCAGCCATCGCGATCATCACAGCACCGATTGCCATCAGGATCGGCTTACGCTGGCGCTGGATCATGTCGCCGACTGATGACTTTTTCTTACCGGTGCGCTTGGTCGCGCCCTTCTGAAGCTGTTCGGATTCGGCGGCCGCAAGCTGGGCGGCACGCCGCGCTGCCGTGATGAAGTCTACCTTGCCGTTGGCGGCAAGGGCCAGATCGGCAGCGTCTTCGCGCTGGCGGCGTTCTTCGCGTACCCGCTTCATAATCGAATTGAGGTCCGGCATCCCTTCGCCCTGAGGGCGAGGGGATGGGGTCGCTTCCAGCTCCGGCTCTTCGCGTGTGATCGGCTCGATGGCCGCAAGATCGCTTTCGAAGGCTGGCGCATCAAGCGTCGCGTCAAAAGCGCTGGCTTCGAGCGTTTCGTCGTTCTTTCCGATGGATTTGTCGGCGCGGCGACCGCGTATAGCTTTCGCGAAACCGCCGAAGAGCGATGACTTCCCGGTCAAGGCACCTGCCTGCATATCGGCGGGACCGGCTTCACTCTGGACGGTTGCAAAAGCTGCTTCCGCTGCCGCTGCAGCGGGGGAACGCGGTGCCGACGGACGCGGCGATCCAGCGTTGGGGCTGGTGAAGGCCGGCTTTTCAGTGTCCGACGTGTCTGATTTGCCTGCCACGTCCTGCTCAAGCCTGGCCAGACGATCAACGATCTTGACCAATGTGTCGTGGACGGTCTCGAATGTCTTGCCGTTGCGCTCGTCGGAATTGCGCGCCAGGGCCTCGAGCGATTTCATGTCTTCAGCGAGTTGCCGGGCGATCACGCTGTCGCCATGTGATCCATGCTGCAGAACGCGCGCGACTGCACTTTCGGCAGCTTCGCGCGCTGCATCCAGTACTGTTTCGCGATTGGAGGCGATGGAACGCTCGATGGAATCGAGACGCGGCTTCAATTCTGCGATCTCGGCAACGGGCTGCGCAAGATGATGGGCGATATTCGCAATCTGATCTTCGAGGCTGCGGATTGCCTTCACATCCAGTCCAGGGCCGTCATAGGTCGGCGCCTGAAGGAGACCTAGTGAAATCTGCTGCGAAAGATCGTCGAGGCGGCCTTCCAGAGTGTGGATCGCGCTGTTGTCGACATGCTGCGTGGCATATTGCGCGTCGAGACGCTCGGTCAGTTCTGCAAAGCGGCGGTCGATTTTGTCCAGAACAGAAGGATGCGGCTCCTCTACCCGGCGCTCGGCAGCTTCGAGCTTCTCGCCGATGGCTTCAAGACGTGCCTCTACAGCGTGATAGTCGGACTGGTTCAGATTCTCCATGACCTTGCCAACCTGATTGGCAAGCAGGTTGATCTGGTGTGCGAGCTGGTCGATGACGCCTTCCGGTAGCGCTGAGCCGCTTGAAAGACCGTCGATGCGAGAGGAAAGTTCGCCGAGCTTGCGATAGAGCGTGTCGGAATTCTGCTGCGTTGCCGAAGTGGCGAGCTGTTCTGCGAGCTCTGCCAAACGGCTTTCGATACGCTCCAGTCGGCGCGCACTGTCCTGATCCGGGCGCTGGGCGCGGCTGGTGGCAATGATAGCGCGGCTGATTTCGTCCAGCCGCTCATCGATCTGCTGCAGACGGCTCTGATCGAGCGACGACGCGTGTTGTGGGCTGAGCGATTCCTCGATGGAATTCGCGAGCTGGCCGATGCGATCCTCGATTGCGCTCAGGCGGTTCGACTGGGGCAAAGTACCGATGGCGTCGCGCACCTGCTCAAGCCGCGAGCCGATCGCATCCAACGCCGGATCGACGGCATTGTGGCGTTGTTCGAAGGCCTCGAAACGCGCGTCGAAGCGATCCCAACGATTGTTGAGACGATGCAGTGTTTCTTCGCGCGCGAGGCTCTGGACGGTGCGATTGAGCTCTTCGAGCTGGCGGCGGAGCGCCTGTGCGTTTGCCTCACTGCTGCGTTCGGCGAGAAGGTGCACACTGTCGTTGATACGCTCAAAATCATCGCTCATCTGCTGTGAAAAGCCTTCTTCGCTTGCGGCGCGCTGAAGGCGGGTCATCTCGCGGCTGGCACGGCTGACCTCGGCGCTTGAGGCATAATGCGGCTGCGGCTCTTCATGGCTACCGCGCATCCGACGGAGATTTTCGGCAATCTCGGCGAGGCCGGTTACAGTCTCGTCCGGATGGCGAACTGGGTGACGTTCGGAACGCAGAATATCACGCACGTCCGGGGCGCTGTCGTGCTCCAGATCCATCAGGCGTTTCTCAAGGCTCGCCAGCGTGCGGTTAAGTTCTTCCATGGCAGGTGATGACGCTCGGCGCTCGCGGCGGGCATTCAAATCGTCGATAATTGATCGTGAACCTGACGCCATATCTGGATTTGCCATGATAAATTCACTTTTTCTAATGATAGAGGCCGCCGGGAGCAAATTTCACCAGCGCAACAGGCAAGAATTTGCTCTGCTTACATTTGTACAAACGTGGTAAATAACTCGTTAATATATGCGGCTAAGTGACTGCTTTCATGGATGCCGAATAGCATCCCATGGTTGAGCGGGCTGAATTCAGCGTGTCAAACGCGACCCGGCATGAAAAGCGGATCTATCGAATACGAAAGATGCGTGAACCGCGGCGGCAAATGTAAATCGAAGCTGCGGCACTGACAGCAATGTCAATGTGAGCTGTCATCAACAGTGGTTCCATCGCGCGATCGTGCGGTGACCGGGCGTTTCCGGGGGCGGAAACAGGGTAGAACATGAGTAAACAGACAAACGCGCCAAGGCTGGTCGCTGATATAGCGATTGCCGATCTGCTAACCGGCGCAAGCGGGCATATTCGAAAGGACAGCCATTCAGGCGGTCAACTATACCGGATTGGCGATTTAGCGGAGGAGTTCGACCTGACGTTGCGGGCCTTGCGCTTCTACGAAGACAAGGGGTTGCTCAATCCGCGCCGTGCGGGCGTGACGCGGCTTTATGATTATAATGATCATACGCGACTGCGTCTTATCCTGTTTGGACGTCGCATCGGCTTCACGTTGGGCGAGATGGGCCAGTTGATCAGCGTGTGGGAAAAAGGCATCGGCGACTCTGTCGAAGTCGAAAAGCTAAGCAAGCGTTTCAAGGAAAAACTGGTCGAGCTTGAGAAAAAAAAGGATGAGGTAAATCGGTCAGTTGAAGAGCTTCGGACCATCCTCGCGCGAATGGGTCGGTCACCGCTGTGATTGCAGGTGTATGAAGCTTGAAAATGTGGCTGCCCTTACCTGATTGATGAGCTAAACAAGGGCAGCTCATTCACTCATAATGAAAAATATATATAAAAAAATCAACGCCTTTAGAATGCAATTTAGACTTGGCGCCATACGGAGGATGACGGAACGACCTACCCTGTATCGGTATTATACAAGCCGTTTGCATTCTCCGTTTTTGCTCCGCATGCTGTGTTTGATCTGATCCACCAACACAGATGTTGCTTGCAGAGCGAGAACGGGTCGTATTTAGCAATAAGAAAAAGTTTTAAAACCTCCTGTTCGTTGAAAACAAAGCAGTCTTAACTGGATCTTAAAATAGCAACTTGCTGGGTAAGATTTCTCAATCTCCATTGTCTAATTTAACTAGCGCTAAAAATTGAAATGTAATTTTCGGATAACTGAATTATCCGCAAGGAAGCTTCCGGAAGGCTTCGTTCTGGGATTTCTGAAAATTTGTATCAACTTGTGTCTCGCCAAGGGCGCTCTGGGGCGACTTTGGACGATGAAACTACGGTTCACAATTATTCGCCGTCATCTTTTTAATTTGGTTATATGTGTGCATCCACGAATGTGCGGCCTCGGCCAGATCGAGGTCGGAGCGAACTCAGCCTAGCAGGTCCGAATGTTTCAGCCTGTTGCATGAAGTGTGCCGTGCAGTGGGAACCTCGACGCATCGACGGGGTTATTCCAGCCTTGCGACTGATGGCGCATCCAAGATGTGCCCAGAACGAACAGATGGAGCGCCGGTCTGATCCAATCAGATCGAACTCGCTCTGATGCGAAAGTGAGGCCGACAATGAAAAAAGCTCTTGTTCTAACCGTAGCGACGTTTCTCGCCAGCTCCGGTTTTGCGCTGGCGCAGGATCGAGTGCTTATCGAAGTGCCTCAGGCAGCACGCGATTATGTCATCGCAAATCCTTCGGACCCGGTCGTCATTGAGGGCGAAATCAGTGACGGTTATGTTCTCCCTGATGCAATCGCGGTTCATCCGATCCCCGACAATCCGGGTTTCGGTTACATCTATGTCAATGGTGAACCGGTGATCGTTTCCATGCAGAACCGTCAGGTTGTCTATTATACCGAAGGGCCGAATGCCGGCCCGCTGGTGCCGAATGAAGTCGTGACCTACATCGAAACCAATCCGGTTGATCCGGTCATCATCGAAGGAGATATAGCCGAAGGCATGGTCATCCCCGAGGATGTGCCGCTGGTGGCTGTTCCGGAGCAGCCGACTTATTCCTATGTTTATGTGGAAGATCGTCCGGCTCTGATCGATACGCAGACCCGCCGCGTTGTATGGGTCAAGTAAGCCTTCGAGGATCGATCAATAGTAGAAAGGCGGCAATTCTGCCGCCTTTCTCATGTCTCACATGTGGTCATCCGGTCCACGCAATCGGCGTGATTTTCACCGTTCAGGTCGCGTTACCGGTCAAAAATGACCGTTCACGAAGCCGCAAACTTGACCATAACACCACGCTGGCGAAAATATGCCTGCATGAGCTTCCTGCCGGAACGGTTGTTCTGCACCAGCTTGGCCGGATCGAACACAGCCTCTTTCAAGCCCGCGCGCTCAAGCGCTGCTTTCAGGGCGGCGATATGCAAATCGATGTCGACATTATCCGCCTGAAGCGATTCATAAATTCGGTCTGTCGCTTCCGCTACAGTAGGTTCGCTCACCCCTATACTCCTGTTGTTGCTTGCAGGCGCTTATCACACTTTCTTTTTGACCACTATCAAGATGAAAAGCGTCTTTACATGAACATTTCCCCGTCCCGCACGAACTTGTGTAATTTTTGACGTTTACGGAAACGTCAAAGTAGGTTAGCTTCGAGCCGAAATTGACTGGACGAGCGCGAATTCCGTGATGTGGTCAGTCAAAAAAGCGGCAAAAATGGCTGTTTTCGCAGGAAATCATCCCTTTTTGTTGCAACATGCGCGCTGTCACAACGTTTTGCTATAATGTGGCATGCAGGCATGAAACGCGGTTACGGGCTCGTTCCAGCCATCGCGGAACGGCTCAGGTGGTGAATTTGGAGGATTTCTATGCCGAGCTATCGCGCGCCAGTTGAGGATACGAATTTCGTTCTCAATGACGTTCTGAATTATCAGCGCTACAACAACCTGCCGGGCTTTGCCGACGCGTCGCCCGATGTCGTCGAGGCAATCCTGTCGGAAGGTGCGAAGCTCGCCGAGGGCACCCTGTTTCCGGTCAACCAGACTGCTGATCGCGAAGGCTGCAAGCGTCATTCGGACGGTTCGGTGACGACGCCGAAAGGCTACAAGCAGGCTTACGACCTTTATCGCGAAGGTGGCTGGCTCGGCCTCGCCGTGCCGGAACAATATGGCGGGCAGGGGCTTCCTTATCTGCTGCACACGGCTGTCGGCGAATATATGTCGTCTGCCAATATGGCGCTCACCATGTATCCGGGCCTGACACAGGGCGCGATTGCCGCGATCCTGACCCACGGCACCGATGAGCAGAAAGACACCTATCTGCCGAAGATGGTTGAAGGCACCTGGACCGGCACGATGAACCTGACCGAGCCGCATTGCGGTACCGATCTGGGCTTGCTGCGCACCAGCGCCGCGCCGCAAAAAGACGGTTCCTACAAGATTTCCGGCCAGAAGATTTTCATCTCGGCTGGCGAACACGACATGTCGGACAACATCATCCATCTGGTGCTGGCCCGTATCGACGGCGCGCCGGAAGGTGTGAAGGGCATTTCGCTGTTCATCGTGCCGAAGTTCATTCTCGATGAAAACGGCAATCCGGGCGAGCGTAACGGCGTGTCCTGCGGTTCCATCGAAGAAAAGATGGGCATTCACGGCAACTCCACCTGCGTCATGAATTATGACGAGGCAAAGGGTTTTCTGATCGGTGAAGCCCATAAGGGGCTGCGCGCCATGTTCACCATGATGAACGAAGCTCGTCTTGGTGTAGCTTTGCAGGGCCTTTCGATTGCCGAAACCGCTTACCAGAATGCTGCCATCTATGCGCGTGAGCGTATTCAGGGTCGCGCGCTTTCGGGTGCTGCTGCACCGGACAAGAAGGCCGACCCGATCATCGTGCATCCGGATATCCGCCGCAACCTCATGAATATCCGTGCTTTCAACGAAGCCGGTCGGGCGCTTATCCTCTGGACGGCACTCAACTCCGATATCGCCCATCGCGCAGGCGATGAAGCGGAACGTCAGGCAGCAGACGATCTCGTCGGGCTTCTGACGCCGGTTCTGAAAGGGGTTCTGACCGACAAGGGTTTTGAACACGCCGTCATGGCGCAGCAGGTCTTCGGTGGCCATGGCTATATCGAAGAACACGGCATGAGCCAGTATGTGCGCGATGCACGAATCGCCATGATTTATGAAGGTGCGAACGGCATTCAGGCGCTTGACCTCGTCGGCCGCAAGCTGGCGCTTAACGGTGGCCGCGCAATCACCGCGTTCTTCAAGGAAGTGGGTGATTTCTGCGAAGCCAACCGCGAAAATGAGAAGCTTTCCTTCTTCACGAAGCATCTGAAGAAGGGCCTCAACGATCTTCAAGCCGCCACCATGTGGCTGATGCAGAATGCGATGGCCAAGCCCGACAATGCCGGTGCTGCCTCCAACGACTATATGCATCTCTTCGGACTGGTGGCGCTCGGCTTCATGTGGGCGCGCATGGCCAAGATCGCGGAAGAAAAGCTTGGCAGTGGCGAAGGCAACAAGGTGTTCCTTGAAGCCAAGCTTGTTACCGCGCGCTATTATTTCGAGCGGATCATGCCGGAAAGCGCAGCACATCTCGCACGCATCCAGTCGGGCGCGGATTCGATGATGGCGCTCAACGCGGACACATTCTGAGTTAGGGATTGAGCTAAATTTCGAATTTAGCGGGAAGGAGTCAACATGGCTGAGGCTTATATTTACGATCACGTGCGCACACCGCGCGGACGTGGCAAGAAGGATGGCAGCCTGCACGAAGTGCCTGCCGTTCGTCTGGGCGCGAAGGTTCTGGAATCCCTGCGCGACCGCAACGGTATCGACACGGCAAAGGTCGATGACATTATTTTCGGCTGCGTCGATCCGGTCGGCGAGGCTGGTGCGGTCATCCCGCGTTCGTCGGCTTTTGAAGCCGGTTACGACTTCAAGGCGCCGGGCATCCAGATTTCGCGCTTCTGCGCTTCCGGCCTCGATGCGGTCAATCTGGCGGCAGCCAAGGTCGCCTTCGGTTCCGACGATCTGGTGATTGCAGGCGGCGTGGAAAGCATGTCGCGCGTCGGCATGGGCATGTCGGGCGGTGCCTGGTACATGGATCCATCGGTCGGCTTCCCCGGCTATTTCATGCCGCAAGGTGTTTCTGCCGATCTGATCGCCACGAAATACGGCTTCAGCCGCGATGACGTCGATGCCTATGCCGTCGAAAGCCAGAAGCGCGCTGCCAAGTCGTGGGAAAAGGGCTACTTCAAGAATTCGGTCATTTCGATCAAGGACCAGAATGGGCTGACCATTCTCGATCATGACGAGCACATGCGACCGACGACCGACATGCAGGCGCTGGGCCAGCTCAATCCATCTTTTGTGATGCCGGGCGAAATGGGTGGCTTCAATGCTGTCGGCATTCAGGCCCATCCGGAAATCGAAACCGTCAATCACGTCCACCATGCCGGTAACTCGTCGGGCATCGTGGATGGGGCGGCTGGCGTTCTGGTCGGCTCCAGGAAGGCTGGCAAGGCCTTCGACATCAAGCCGCGTGCGCGCATTCGTGCTTTCGCCAATATCGGCTCCGAACCGGCGCTCATGCTGACCGGCCCGGTCGATGTGACGGAAAAGCTTCTCAAGCAGGCGAAGATGAAAATCTCGGACATCGACCTGTTCGAGCTGAACGAAGCCTTCGCGGCGGTTGTTCTGCGCTACATGCAGGCCTTCGACATTTCGCACGACAAGATGAACGTCAATGGCGGCGCCATTGCCATGGGCCATCCGCTCGGTGCAACCGGTGCGATGATCCTCGGTACAGTGCTGGATGAACTGGAACGCCGCGATCTCAACACAGCGCTGGTGACATTGTGCATCGGTGCCGGCATGGGTACGGCAACAATCATCGAGCGCGTTTAAGGCGAGGGAGGTTTTACGAATGGCTTATGTAAATTTCAAAGTTGAAACCGACGCCGATGGCATTGCGCTCGTCACTTGGGACATGCCTGAAAAGTCGATGAACGTCTTCACCGTCGAGGCGATGCAGGAATTGAATTCCATCATCGACGCGGTGACTGCCGACGATAAGATCAAGGGCGTTGTTATTACGTCAGGTAAGGACAGCTTCTCTGGTGGCGCCGACCTGACCATGCTGGAAGGCATGTTCAAGGAGTTCCAGAAGCAAAAGGCCAAGGACCCGCAGGGCGCGGTCCAGACCTTGTTCGACAATGTCGGCAAGATGAGTGGTCTTTTCCGCAAGCTTGAAACCTGCGGCAAGCCTTGGGTTTCGGCTATTAACGGCACCTGTATGGGCGGCGCGTTCGAAATGTCGCTCGCCTGCCATGCGCGCGTGGCATCCGATGCGCCGGGCGTGAAAATGGCACTGCCGGAAGTCAAGGTCGGCCTGTTCCCGGGCGCTGGCGGCACGCAGCGCGTTCCGCGCCTTGCCAATCAGCAGGACGCGCTCCAGATGATGACGACCGGCTCCAGCTTGACTGCGCAGCGCGCCAAGGCAATGGGTCTCGTCACGGAGATTGCTCCGGCCAAGAAGCTGGTGGAAACCGCAAAGAAGCTCATCAAAGGCGGTCTCAAGCCGGTTCAGCCATGGGATGAAAAAGGCTTCAAGCTGCCGGGCGGCGCGATCTACTCGGCTGCCGGTGCGAACCTTTGGCCTGCCGCAACGGCAATCCTGCGTCGCGAAACCTCCGGTAATTATCCGGCAGCACTTGCTATCCTGAAGTCGGTTTATGAAGGCCTGCTGGTTCCATTCGATACCGGCCTCAAGATCGAGCAGCGCTATTTCACCGAAATTCTCCAGACGACCGAAGCGGGCATGATGATCCGTTCGCTCTTCGTGTCGCTGCAGGAACTGAACAAGGGCGCACGCCGTCCGGTCGATGAAAAGCCGACCAAGCTCAAGAAGATCGGTGTTATCGGCGCTGGCTTCATGGGTGCAGGCATCGCCTATGTGACGGCCAAGGCTGGCATCCCGGTTGTGCTGATCGACCGCGATCAGGAATCAGCCGATAAGGGCAAGGCGCACACGGCTGACCTTATCGCCAAGGAAATGCAGAAGGGCCGCGCCACGGAAGCCGACAAGGAAAAGCTCCTGTCGCTTATCACGGCAACGCCGGATTACGCGCTTCTCGAAGGTGCCGATCTGGTGATCGAAGCCGTGTTCGAGGACCGCGAAGTCAAGCGTGTCGCGACCGAGAAGGCCGAGGAAGTGCTCAAGACTTCCGCAGTCTTTGCTTCCAACACCTCGACCCTGCCGATCACTGGTCTTGCCAAAGTCTCAAAGCGTCCGAAGAACTTCATCGGCATTCACTTCTTCTCGCCTGTCGACAAGATGATGCTGGTGGAAGTGATCCTCGGCAAAAAGACCTCGGATAAGGCTCTGGCCGTCGCGCTCGATTATGTCCGCGCGATCAAGAAGACGCCGATTGTCGTCAACGATACGCGCGGCTTCTACGTCAATCGCTGTGTGCTGCGCTATATGTCGGAAGCCTACAACATGCTGGTTGAAGGCGTTCCGGCGGCCATGATCGAAAATGCCGCCCGTATGGCCGGTATGCCGGTTGGTCCGTTGGCGCTCAACGACGAAACGGCAATCGACCTGTCGCAGAAGATCCTCAAGGCAACCCTTGCCGATCTCGGTGAAAAGGCGGTCGATCCGCGCCATGTGGAACTGGTGGATCGTCTCGTCAACGAGTTCGATCGCAAGGGCCGCAAGAACGGCAACGGCTTCTACGATTATCCGGCGAAGCCTGCCAAGAAGCATCTGTGGCCGGGCCTCAAGGATCTCTATCCGCAGCAGAACCCGGACAAGATCGACGTGACGGAGCTGAAGGAACGTTTCCTCGTCACCATCGCTCTGGAAGCTGCCCGCGTGATGGAAGAAGGCATTGTCACCGATCCGCGTGAAGCCGATGTCGGCTCCATTCTTGCCTTTGGTTTCGCGCCTTATACCGGCGGTACGCTGTCCTATATCGACGGTATGGGTGCGAAGAAATTCGTCAAGCTTGCCAAGGAGTTGCAGAAGAAGTACGGCCAGCAGTTTAAGGCGCCGAAACTTCTGCTTGACATGGCCGAAAACGGTGAAAGCTTCTACCAGCGTTTCAACCCGTACAAGACGGAAGCAAAGAAGGCAGCGTAAGCTTAACCCTTCGCAAGATCATCAGGCGCGGCATGTTTCATGCCGCGCTTTTTGTTTGTGCTTCTTGCCATAGCTGAACTGCACCATCCCCGGATAAGAAAATTTTCCCTGTTAATTCAGCCGTCTTGCGCAATTACTGCTTTTTCGGTAGGTTGAAGCCGAAGATGGGACGGAATAATAGGTTTAAAATCCTTTGAAACATATCTTTCCTGATGGGGGTTATTCAGGAGGATATGTCGGAACCTAGGTGGCGGATCATTACTATGTTTTCTCACGAGAGCGTGTGGGCGGCCATTGATGCCCTGGCTGAACGTCATTCCCTGAGCGCGTCCGGTCTGGCGCGTCGTGCAGGGCTCGACCCTACGACCTTTAACAAATCCAAGCGCTATGCTTCCGATGGGCGTGCGCGCTGGCCTTCGACGGAATCGCTGGCCAAGGTGATGGAAGCAACCGGCTCGACGTTCGATGAATTCACACGGCTCATCCGTGGCGGAAACCGCACGCCGCAATTCGGCGAATATACGCAGGACATGCAGTCCATTCCATTGCTCGGCATGGCCGAAGCGGGCGCTGGCGGCTATTTTGACGATGCCGGTTTTCCGGCTGGACAAGGCTGGGACATTGTGGAATTCCCGGCCGGATCGGGAGAAGGTGTGTACGCGCTGGAGGTTTCGGGCGACTCAATGTTGCCCCTTTACCGTGATGGCGATACGCTGATCGTAGCACCCAATACCGCCATTCGCCGGGGCGATCGCGTGGTGGTGCGGACGAAAGACGGAGAAGTGATGGCCAAGATCCTGCATCGCCAGACGCCACGAACCATTGAGCTTCATTCGCTCAATCCCGAACATCCGAACCGCATTTTCGAGTCCAAGGATATCGAATGGGTCGCCCGCATTTTATGGGCGAGCCAGTAATGGCGCAATCGCAGGATAGAAGCCATGCACGCGCCGTTTTCGGCGGTCTGGCTGGCATAACAGGCGCAGTTCTGATCGCAGCCTTCGTGGCGCCGTTCTATGGCGCGCTGGATCGCCCGGTGGTCGTCATCAACTCCGGTGATACGAAGACAGAATCCGGTACGGGAAACGGCATCGTCGTCGAACAGTTCGACTATAACGAGCCGGGGACATCGGCTGAAACGGGCAATGCCTCGGAGGAGACGTCGCCGCAACCGGGCCAAGCCGCCCCCGTTGAAGGGCAGCGGCCTGCGTGGAAAGAGAACGGCAAGGTCAACGATCAGGTGAATGACAACGGCATTGAACGCGAGGCACCGCGTCCACCGCTGAGCGATCTCGGTCTTGCATCCACGCCCAAACCGCCAGAGCCACCGGCACCGGCCACGCCTGTCGATGCGGGCGAACAGATGCAGCTTTTGCAGCGACCTGTCGCTGTGGCGGCCGGACGGCTTGAAAGTCAGGGCCGTATGATTGAATTGCAGGGCATCGAAATCGTACCCTTAGAACAGACCTGCCAGACCGCTTCCGGTGAAAGCTGGCCGTGCGGCATGCAGGCGCGCACTGCCTTCCGGCAATGGCTGCGTTCCCGTGCCGTCATGTGCCGCCTGCCGCAAAATGTCAGCGGTGCTGCGGTCGCGACCGAATGCATGCTGGGCAATGAAGATGCAGCCGCATGGCTGGTTGCCAATGGCTGGGCGAAGGCTGTTCCGGGCGGTGCCTATGACGAAGCGGGTCGCAAGGCCGTGGAAGCGCGTCTCGGCATTTTCGGCGACAAGCCCGATACGTCTCTGCCCAATGCGGAGCCGGATAGCGGCAATATGATGGATAATCCGTCGCCGCTGGCACCTGAACCGGAGCCGCAGCCATCCTCGCCGTCGCCGCAGCCGCAGGGTGATTTCCCGCCCGCGCCGCCTGCACAATGACGAAAAGAGTGAAGCCTCTTAAAGCAAGCCTCCAAGAAGAGGGTCGTATCGAACTGGAATGCGGGTGCACCTGTTCTCAGATGCCAGAGAATACCGTTCGAAATGTGCTGTTCATCGACATGAGGTCTGCCGCGCACTGTGGTCGGAAGAAGTGGTTCGATCACCGACCATACGAAATCAGTTCGATCAAAGGCACTCTCACTGCCTCCAATCGCTGGAGACAGTGAAACGCAATATACTTTATAGTATGTCACGTAGCCTTTCTTGGCTCGGCGCAGGACTTCCTTGTCGCAGATGCTACTGTCCGGTCGTTTTTTCTCCGACGACGAGTGCGAGTGCACGGACCGGCGAGCCGGTTCCTTTCACGAATTTCAGGGGTGCTGCGATCAGGATCGCCCCCTTGGCTGGTAGCTGGTCAAGGTTGCTCAGGCTTGCCAGTCCGTATCGGTTTGCCTTGTGCATGAGGTTGTGTGCAGGAAACGGAGGGGTCATGGTTCCTGCGGATCCTGCATCCGTACCGACTGTTTCCTGACCCCAGCCGATGATGCCTTTGGAAAGCAGATATTCGATTGCTTCAACTGTTGGTCCCGGAGAATGCGGGCCGTTTTCATCGGCATTCAGAAATGTATCGGCCGAACCATTGCGCTTGTACCAGTCGGTACGCATCAAAACCCATGACCCGGCTTCAATTTCACCATGCTCTGCTTCCCATTCCCTGATGCTATCAACCGTCAGCAGATAATCAGCATCGGCGGCGGCTTGTGCGGAACGGTCGATTACGTTTACAGGAGCAACGAAGTTCTGTGGCGGGATCGTATCGGTGGTGTTGTTGGAGTGATCCTTGCCGGTGATCCAGTGACACGGGGCATCGAAATGGGTGCCGGTGTGCTCGCCAAGCTCTATCCAGTTCCAGGCCCAGAACGGACCGTCCTGATCATACTGGCTGATAGTGTGAACTTTAACGTTCGGTGTGTTTTTGCCGAATTGTGGGGGAAGGTAAAGGACGGGCGTATCCGGACCGAGTGGTGCGGTGATGTCAACGACCTTGACGGTGCCAGACAGCAGTCCGGACGCAAGGCTGGAAAGAGCAGATCTATCGTTCATGAAATCCCCATTTCGCCCTGAGCCGGCGCCGGCATTATTGTGCGGTCCTTGATGAACCGGTCTCTTTCGGACGTTCACTCGAAGCCTATGGCAGGGAATATGCTCTTGCAAGTATCTCTTTTACAAAATCTTCCAGGAATTTTCTCGCGGCAGAAGAGCGTTCGCCAATAAACCGAATTTTCTGGATTTTTTTGTCCGTGCGTCCTGCCGTGACTGGTAGTGAAACCTCGTGAAAGGTAATGCAGTTATATGCATTCAAGTATAATATCGGTCATCTGTAAAAACTGGGCTCGCATGTCGACGGCATTCTTCACAGTTCGATTGCTTTAAGGGAAGGTTTTTGTGTGATCTGCCGGCCAATAAAGGGCAGGTGTGTAGCGGTCAGGTTAATTTAGGCTTGAAATATCGGCTGTCTGGCGCAATTCTCATTGATTGCAGCGCAACGATATGCACCGGGCGGATAATGGATCTCGAATTTATAGTCACCGAAGTCGATGAGGGCGAGAAGCAGGAATTGCGCCTCTGGCTGCGTATGCTGGCAACAACCAGACTGGTTTCACAGGAAATCCGCCGCCGTCTGCGCAATGAATTTGGTGTCACGCTGCCACAATTTGACATTCTTGCCCAGCTTTACCGGGAACCGGACGGGTTGCGGCTGGGAGAACTCTCGCGTCGGACCATGGTGACGAATGGCAACATCACCGGCTTGATTGAGCGATTGGAAGCCGACGGTCTTGTGCGTCGTGAAACACCCGGCGCCGACAGACGCGTTACCGTCGCGCGATTGACTGATTCTGGGCAGACGGTGTTCGCAGAAATGGCGCGGGTCCATGAACGCTGGTTACGTGATCTGATGGCCGAGGTCGATCGCGACACGATCGCTTCGTTGCTGAGAGATATGAAGCGTGTCAAAAAATCGGTCGGCAATCACCTCATGGATGACAATGAGGAATAGCAACCCCAGCTCCGCCATTCGATATGGATGACTGACCTACTCTCTGTCTTCGTGTTGAGATACGATAAAAAACACAATAATAACAATTTGATATAAGGAACGATATAATTCCTGCACTTGCAGAAATTATCAGAGAATATTTGGCTTGCTTATTTGATCAAATGATCTTTAGATGTGCGCATGTTGGGAAGCCAATCCAAGTTGAAGCAGCGTTCATGCAGTCCGCTCAGGACGAAGATGTGAAAACAAAGGGACAGGACGGTGCTGGTTTGATTACGCCAGCTGACCAGATTTCCGGAAGGCCGGCTTTGACACTCGCTGAGGGGCGGGGCTGAGACGGAAAACAACAGGAGAGATAGATTTATGATCCGCCTTGCCAGACGCATCACCGAAAGTTCCAGCAAATCTTTTGGCATGTATGCCCGGGCAGCGGCACTCGGAGCGGATGCCGGTGACCTCATCCACATGGAGCTTGGCAGTCCCCATGCCGATACGCCACTGCATATCAAGCAGGCGACGGTCAATGCATTGATGGCAGGCGATGTCCATTATTCGCATTTTCAGGGAATTCCAAGATTGCGCGAAGCCCTGGCCGCCCGTCTGCGTGCAAAGAATGACATGGATGTTTCAGCCTCCGATATCGTTGTCACGAACGGGCTGACCCATGCGTCCTTTGCCGCTTTCATGGCGCTGCTTGACCCGGGCGACGAGGCGATCCTGCTGGAACCTTATTATCCTCAGCATATCGGCAAGATAGAGCTCGCCGGAGCCAAGCCTGTTCTGGCGCCGCTGGATGCCAGCGACCGTTTCTCGATCAAGGCGGAACTGATCGAACCGAAGATCACGGCCCGCACAAAAATGATTGTTCTGATCAATCCGTGTAACCCAACGGGACGGGTCTACAGTCGCGAGGAGCTGGAAGTTCTGGCGGATATTGCTCGCCGTCACGATCTGGTGGTGGTTTCTGACGAGGTTTACGAAGAGATACTGTTCGATGGCGCACGCCATGTTTCGATCGCTTCGTTGCCCGGCATGAAGGAGCGAACGATTTCAATGTTCGCCTTTACCAAGAGTTTCGCCATGGATGGTTGGCGACTTGGGTATCTCACCGCACCGCGGCATATGATCGAAGGTATCCTGAAGATCACGACCAACGACGTCACTCACGTGAACACATTCATTCAGGCGGGGGCGCTGGCGGCGGTCTCGGGGTCAGAGGAGATATTGGCCGAACTGGTGACGGAAGACAAAGTAAAGCGCGACATTGTTGTGTCGCGGTTAAATCAAATGTCAGGTGTCACGTGCGACTGGCCGGAAGGCACGATCTACGCGTTTCCCAAAATCGCTGCACTGGGTCTTAAATCTCAGGATATGGCTGAACGCATCATGACAGAGACGGGCGTTGTGCTGGAAGCGGGGAGTTTTTACGGAACGGGCGGTGAAGGGCATTTGCGTGTCTGTTTCGGTTCGCAATCGCTCGCACGTGTCAATGAAGCCATGGATCGCCTTCAGCGGTTCTTTGGTTCCCTTTGAGTGACTGGAGCATCTTCGCTGCGGTCTGGTTGCTCAGATCAATGCGATTTTAGTTGAAACTTAAAATTCCATATGATCAAATAATCAAATAGGTCGACGCAGGTAGGAGCAGGGACTTCTGCCGAAAAGAAACGACCCATAGAGGGAATAACAATATGATGATCTGTCGCCGTAATTTTCTGGCTATGGCAGGCCTTGCAAGCGCTCTGGCTGCAAGCTCCTTTGCCATGACATCTGCATCTCTGGCTGCCGACGCACTTAATATCGGTGCCTATCCCAGTAACCCTCCTTTCGAGTTGAAAAATGCCGATGGGACGTTCGAAGGCTTCGAAATCGATATCGCGACCGAGGCAGCCAAACGGGCCGGTCTGGAGCCGGAAATCGCTGATTACGGGTTTCAGGCCCTGTTTGCCGCAACGACTTCCCGGCGTATCGACGTGGCGGTTTCGTCCATAACAATCACGCCGGAACGCCTGAAATCACAGTCCTTCACCCAGCCTTACTACGATTCAGACATCGGGGTTGCGACCAAGACCGATAGTGCTGTCACCGGACTGGCCGATTTGAAGGGCAAGACCGTTGGTGCCCTTTCCGGCTCTACCGGCGAAAAATGGGTCAAGGAAAACAAAGAGGCCAAAGGCTTCGCCGATATCAAAGGCTATAACTCGCAACAGGATCTGTTTCTTGATCTCGGTGCAGGCCGCATAGATGCCGTCATTTCCGACATCCCCGGCATGGAACATCTCTTTCTGAAGATGAAGGGTTTTGCCGTGAAAGACCGAATTCAGACCGGGGAGCAATATGGTCTGATGATGGCGAAGGACCATCCGTTGCTTGGCAAGCTCAACGATGCGATTACCGCCATGAAGCAGGATGGGACCACTGCGGCTATTCACAAAAAATGGTTCGGTACGGAACCTGCAGCCAGTTCCTCGACAGTCACCGTCGTGCCGATCCCGAAGCCGTAATCTTTTGACGTTGGTGACAGATGGGCCGCATTTGCAGGATCGGCCCATCTTCGACCGTTACTTCTCAGACTGACCGGTCGTGCGCTCCCAGGATTTGCCTGCGAAGGACGCCAATATGACATTCGTCGAAACCTTCTTGAACACCGATGTTCTCGCTTCGAGCCTGCCAGCGCTTGGACGTGGCCTGCTCAATACGTTTCTCATCGGTATCGCCAGCATTTTCTTTGGTGTTCTGTCGGGTTTGCTGATCAGTATTGTCCGTATCTACGGACCGAAGGTTCTTCGTTATCTCGCGATCGCCTATATCGATGTATTCCGTGCCATGCCGGTTCTGGTCGTGCTGATCCTGATCTATTATGCACTTCCATTCATCGGGATACGCTTTTCTGCCTGGACCTCTGCCATCATGTCTTTCTCCATGGTTATGGCGGCATATTCGGCGGAAGTGTTCCGGTCTGGTATCGAAAGTGTACCACGCGGCCAGTTCGAAGCTGCTTCTGCGCTTGGAATTCCATTCCCGGTTACTCTCTGGAAAGTGGTTCTGCCACAGGCGATCCGTATCATCATTCCGCCGACTACCAGCAATTGTGTTTCCATGTTCAAGGACACCGCATTGGCGTCTACTGTGGCTCTGCCCGAGCTTTTGAAGGAAGCGCAGGACGCGCAGGCGCTTTATGCCAATCCGACACCATTGATCGGCGCAGCGCTTATCTATCTCATCCTCCTGCTGCCGCTGGTGCGCTTGGTCGCGCTTCTTGAGGCGCGTTTCAAAAAGGAGAGAGTCCGATAGTCCAATTCTGGTTTCATCGGCGGATATCGGCAACAGCAATATGGCAGGCATAACATGAGCGGTTATTTTCTCTATCACTCGATCGGTACATTTCCGGGTAAAGCGGAAAAGGTGAAAGCGGCACTTAGTCGTTATTCGGATATCTGGTCGGCAGAAAATGACTCTCAATGGCCGGCAATGCTGGCGGAGCGCGGGCATTTCATCCGAAGCTGGGAGAACCTGATCGGCGCTCCCGCGGGCTCCATGACTACTGCAGAGAATGTGACACTGGCCCTTTACAGTCTGATCGGTGCACTGCCTGAGGAATTATTGCGCGGCCGCCGAATCCTGGCCGCCGCCGATTGCTTCCCGAGTCTGCATTTTTTGCTGGCCGGGTTGCAGGCGCGGTTCGGATTTACGCTCGAAACCGTACCCATGAGACAGGGCGAGAGTTTTGTACGCGACGAGGATTTCATCGATGTTTGGGGTAGCGATGTTGCGATTGCGTTGGTGACATGGGTGTCGTCCACGACATCGAAGCGCGCCGACCTGGACCTGATGTCCAAACACGGCAGGCAGCACGGCACGATCATCGTTGCAGATGTCACCCAGGGCGTAGGCATCCGCCCCTTTTCCGTCGGAGAGATAGATGTCGTGGTGGGATCGTCTCTCAAATGGCTTTGTGGAAGTTCGGGAGCAGGGGCAATCTATGTGCGTCCGGGACTATTGACGATTTGCAAGCCGGAATTGCGTGGCTGGTTTAGTCAACCTAATCCGTTTTCCTGGGATCTTGATACTTTTGCCTATGCCGACGATGCGCGGCGCTTCGACCATGGCACGCCTGCCGTGCTGGCGGCTATAGCCTCGCAACCCGGCCTTGATTTTGTTTCCGTGACGGGTGTCGACGTGCTGGCCCGGCACAACGAACTGTTGACCGGCAAGATTGTGGAACGGGTCGCTGCCAACACTGCACTGTGGTTGGTCTCTCCAGAAAGGCCTGAAGAGCGCGGCGGTAGCGTGATGGTGCAAGCGGTTTCGGCTGAAAGGGCGGCCGCGATCGTGACCGCATTGAAGGTTGAAAATTTTTACTGTGATTGTCGCAGTCGTATTCTGCGGTTTTCACCTGGGTCGGTGACCTCCCTGATGGAAACGGAAGCCTTGTGTGATGCGCTGGATAGGCTGGCGCTCGATTAAGCCTTTTGGTTCCATGCCGATTTCTGCTCGAACCTGTTGTATTCACCGTATTTATGCGACACCCGGTGATCCTATCGGGTGGTAAAATGCTATAACTAAGGAACACGGAGACAAGGGATTTGAAGCAAATGATCGGTGAAACCCGTCTGTTGAAGGTATCCTCGCGCGTAACTGTGCAAGACGGTGTCTACCAACAGCTTCGCCAGGCTTTGATGTGGGGCTCATTCGAGCCGTCGCAGGCGGTGACGATCGCTTCACTTGCCGAGGAGTTCGGCACAAGCCATATGCCCGTACGTGAGGCGCTGCGACGGCTGGCGGCGGAGAACGGACTGGAAATCGCCCGTAATGGATCGGCACGTGTGCCTGATATTTCGCGGACACGGCTGGATGACATTTGTCGGGTCCGCGTTGCTCTCGAGGGGCTCGCCACAGAACTTGCAACGCCGCGGATGACGGCTGCCGATATTGACCGCTGTCTGACGCTCGCGCGGGAGCATGAAGCTCTCGGTCAAGAAGGCAAGATCTATGAGATGCTGCGCAAGAACCAGGAGTTTCATTTCACGATCTACGAACTATCGGGATCGGAAACATTACCCCAGATGATTGAAACGCTGTGGCTGCGACTTGGACCCTATATGCGCCTTCTTTCCAATCATGTCCGTCAGCAAGTGGACCAGGGTATTATCCATCCTTATTCAGCCTATCATTACGAAATGCTGGATGCCATTTGTGCCGGCGACGCAAAAAAAGCGGGCAGCCTGATGATCCAGGACATTGAAGCAACGCAACGGCTTTTGCAGAAACTTTGTTAGATATCGAAATACGTTTGCCTTGATTGCAGAATGACGCGCTCTAAAGGGCTGATCGTTGCGATGGACGTTAAACCCTTTCAAGCGCGATGGCGATACCTTGCCCCACACCGATGCACATCGTGGCGAGCGCAAAACGACCGCCACCAAGTTTCAGTTCCAGCGCTGCCGTGCCGGTGATGCGCGCTCCGGACATGCCGAGCGGATGTCCGAGAGCGATGGCACCGCCATTCGGATTGACGCGGATGTCGTCGTCGGCAACCCCAAGAAGACGTAACGTGGCCAATCCCTGGCTGGCGAAGGCTTCATTCAGTTCGATTATATCGAACTGCTCCTGCTTCATTCCCAGCCGTGCCATCAATTTCTGGCTGGCTGGCGCTGGGCCGATACCCATGATGCGTGGAGGAACTCCTGCCGTAGCACCACCCAGAACTCGAGCAACAGGCGTGAGGCCGAATTTGCGGGCAGCGGCTTCCGAAGCAATGATGAGCGCTGCCGCTCCATCGTTGACGCCCGACGCATTACCAGCTGTAACCGTGGCACCTTCCAGCCGGTTGATTGGTTTCAGTTTGGCCAGCGCGTCCAGCGTGGTTTCACGCGGATGTTCGTCAGCACCGACGACCACGGGATCACTCTTGCGCTGAGGAATGGAAACGGGCGTTATTTCTTGCGCCAGTCGGCCGTTGCTTTGTGCTGCTGCAGCCTTCTTCTGGCTTCGCAAGGCGAATTCATCCTGATCGGCGCGTGTGACCGCGTAATCGACAGCCACGTGATCCCCGGTCTCCGGCATGGAGTCGATGCCATATTGAGCTTTCATCACCGGATTGACGAAACGCCAGCCAATTGTCGTATCGTGAATTTCTGCGCGGCGGGAGAATGGGCTGTCTGCTTTAGGTAAAACAAAGGGCGCGCGGCTCATGCTTTCCACACCACCCGCAATCATAAGCTCTGCTTCGCCTGCACGAATGGCGCGCGCGGCGGCAAGCACGGCGTCCATCCCGGAACCGCAGAGCCTGTTGATCGTCGTACCGGTGGCGGTAACGGGATAACCGGCAAGCAGTGCCGCCATGCGCGCAACATTGCGGTTATCTTCCCCTGCCTGATTGGCGCAGCCGAAAATCACGTCCTCAATCGCCTCGCAATCCAGTGCCGGATTGCGCTCGACCAGTGCTTTGAGCGGAATAGCGGCAAGATCGTCCGTGCGGATGCTGGACAACGCCCCACCAAAACGTCCGATGGGGGTGCGGATGTAGTCGCAGATGAAAGCTTCTGTCATCGGGCTTCTCCAGTCTGGCGTGTCGCGAACATCGGGCCGCCCTTGATCGAGGGGAAGCCGTAGCCGTTGACCAAAACGAGATCAATGTCGTCGGAATGGCGCGCAATGCCTTCTTCAAGCAGGGCTTGCCCTTCATGCGCCATGGCGGCGAGCAGGCGCTGCATGATCGCTTCATCGCTGAAACTGTGTGCAACGATAGCGTTGCGCGCGCGGTAATCGTCGATCAGCGCGTGGACGTCGGGGTCGTTTGTGCGGACACCGTCCGCATAGCGATACCAGCCGAGACCGGCCTTGCGGCCAAAACGCCCGGCTTCGCATAGTTTGTCGGCAACGTCGAAATAGGGGAGGTTCGGATCGCGGCTTGCCGCCGCTCTCTTGCGCCGCGCCCAGGCAATTTCCAGGCCGGCCATGTCGTAAACTGCGAAGAGTCCCATCGGATAGCCATAGGCTTCCATGGCACGATCAATATCTTCGGGATAGGCGCCTTCAGCCAGCATTTTCTCTGCTTCCGTGCGATAGGCTGAAAACATCCGGTTGCCGATGAAGCCTTCGCAGACACCGGTGACGATGGGCAGCTTCTTGATCTTGCGGGCAAAGGCGATGCCCGTTGCAAGCGTCTCGTCGGAGGTTTCCGCGCACCGCACCACTTCCAGGAGCCGCATGATATTGGCTGGCGAGAAGAAATGTAATCCCAGCACCCGGTCGGTGCGGTTCGTAACGGCGGCGAGTTCATCCGGATTGAGATAGCTGGTATTGGTTGCCAGTATAGTTGCCGGAGGCAGCAAAGCGTCGAGCTCGCGGAACAGCGATGCCTTGACGGTGAAATCATCGAAGACGGCTTCGATGACGAGATTGGCATCGGCAAGGGCAGCCATATCGGCACTGACGGAGAGCTTTGCGCGTTGCGCGTCTGCGGCTTCGGTGGAAAGCCTGCCGGTATCGACAGCCTTCTGGATCATATCGCTGATCCGCGCATGGCCTTTGGCAGCTGCTTCCGCGGTCGTTTCATAGCCGATAACCGTGTAGCCAGCGGCAAGACAGGCGACGGCAATGCCTGATCCCATCAGGCCGGTCCCGGCAATGCCGATGGTCGAAAGCGCCAGAGGTTTTGCCTCCACGCCTTCGACTTTTCCAGCGGCGCGTTCGGCAAAGAAAAGATGCCGCAAGGCGGCTGCCTCTTCGCTGTCGCGCAGGCGGATGAAGGTTGTCCGTTCCTCGGCCAAACCTTCGGCAATCGAGATCGTGGTGGAAAGCTGCACCAGCCGCGCGGCTTCGCCAGGGGCGGTCGCGCCACGCGCTTTCTTCAGTATCTTGGCTTTGGCCTGTTCAAAGGTGGCGGCATCGGGCGCGGTAACCGGCAGATCGCAGGTCCGGCGCAAAGGCTTGCCGACCAGCGCATGGGTAAGCGCGATAGCGTCGGTCACAAGATCGCCGTCCGAGATCCGGTCGATCAAGTCCAGTTGCTGCGCTTCATCCGGGGCAATCTGGCGTCCCGTGGCGATCATGTCCAGTGCTGCGAGCGGCCCGATCAATCGGGGCAGGCGCTGCGTGCCGCCAGCGCCGGGCACGATCCCAAGCTTGACTTCCGGCAAGGCAAAGGAGGCGCTGGTCGATGCGATGCGGGCGTGAGCCGCAAGTGCTACTTCAAGTCCGCCGCCCAAAGCGGGGCCGTTGATTACGGCCACCACGGGTTTGTCGGCGTTTTCGATGATCGTGATGACATCCGGCAATGTCGGTTCAACCGGCGGTTTGCCGAATTCGCGAATGTCCGCCCCGCCGATGAAGATCTTGCCTGCACCGCTCAGCACGGTCGCCCGGATCGCAGCTGTTGCGGAAGCATGGTGAATGGCTGCGGCAAGCCCTTTGCGCACCTCGGCAGAGGTGGCATTGACCGGCGGGTTGTCGATCGTGACGACAAGAATGCCATCGACAACCATGCCTATCACAACGGGGGAGAATTCGCGTCTATCGGCCATGGTGGTCTCAGTCCGGTATCACGGCAAAAGCCTGTATTTCGATCTTGGCCCGGTCTTCGACCAGCGCGACCACCTGCACCGCCGCCATGGCGGGGAAGTGCTTGCCGATCACATCGCGATAGGCGCGACCGATGCCTTTCAGATTGGCGGTATATTCAGCCTTGTCGGTGAAATACCAGGTCATGGAGGCGATATGCTCCGGCCTGCCGCCAGCTTCCGCCAGAATGGCGACAATGTTCTTCAATGTCTGCTCGGTCTGCTCGACAAAATCGTCGGTCTCGAACTGTTGCTGTTCGTTCCAGCCGATCTGGCCGCCGATATAGACGGTGCGCCCACGCGTTTCAACGCCATTGGCATATCCGATGGGGCGGGCCCAGCCTTGCGGCTGAAGTGTCTTATGCATGTTGTGTCTCCAGAAAATACGTGCGGGAAAGGCTTAGTTGGCCTTCAGCAGTTCGCGCGCGATAATGAGTTTCTGCACTTCCGTTGCGCCCTCATAGATGCGAAGTGCGCGTATCTCGCGATAAAGCCGTTCGACGATTTCGCCGCTTTTCACACCGCGACCGCCAAACATCTGCACGGCCTTGTCGATGGTTTGCTGGGCGTTTTCCGTCGCAACCATCTTGGCCATCGCGGCTTCCTTGGTGGTGTTCAGCTTCTGAACGTCGCGCCGCCATGCGGCGCGATAGGTCAGAAGTGCTGCGGCGTCGATATCGGTCGCCATGTCGCCGAGCGTGGCTTGTGTCAGCTGCAAGTCGGCCAAAGCGCCGCCGAACATCGGGCGCGACCGCGCATGGGACAGCGCCTCGCTGGCCGCACGGCGTGCAAAGCCAAGTGCCGCCGCCGCAACCGATGCGCGGAAAATATCAAGCGTGCGCATGGCGATCTTGAAACCTTCGCCCGGCGCGCCGAGGCGGCGCGAGGCCGGGATGCGGCAATTGTCGAAGCGGATCGTGGCCAATGGATGCGGCGCGATCACATCAATGCGTTCCGCGATGGAAAACCCGGGATCGGTGGCGAAAACAACAAAGGCCGAAATGCCCCGTGTTCCCGGTGCTTCGCCCGTGCGGGCAAAGACGGTGTAGACATCGGCGATGCCGCCATTGGAAATCCACGTCTTTTCACCGTCGAGCACATAGTCATCGCCGTCGGCTCTGGCGGCGCAACTCATTGCCGCCACGTCGGACCCCGCCAGTTTTTCCGACAGGGCAAAGGCCGAAATCCATTCGCCGCTTGCCACTTTCGGGAGCACGGTCTGCTTGAGTTCGTCCGATGCCGTGAGGCTGATCGCACCGGTGCCAAGGCCCTGCATAGCAAAAGCGAAATCAGCGAGACCATCGTGGTAGGCCAGTGTCTCGCGGGCAATGCAAAGCTTGCGGGAATCGATACCTTCGTCGCCCGTCAAGCTGACTGCTGCTTCCAGCAGCCCGGCTTTGCCGAGTGCCTTCACCAGCGCGCGGCAGGCATTGTCCGTGTCGCTGTGGTCGACACCGGCCAGCGCCGGGCTTTTAGCAAAGGCATCCAGTTTTGCGGCCCAGTCGGCATGGGCGCTTCCAAAAAACGGCCAGTCGAGATGCTCCCGCGTCAGCGGCTTTGCTGCGGAACTATCCATCGTCAGTTCCCCTCGAAAACGGGCTTCTGCTTGGCTGCGAAAGCCTCGAAGGCACGGCGGAAATCCTGCGTTGCCATGCAGATCGCCTGTGCTTGCGCTTCCGATTCCACCAGCTCTTCAATGCCCATCGCCCATTCCTGATTGAGCATGGTTTTGGTCATGCCATGCGCGAACCACGGACCGTCGGCAATACTACGCGCCAGCGCTTCGGCCTTACCCGGAAGATCGCCTTTTGGATGCAGCGCGTTGAAGAAGCCCCAGCGCTCGCCCTCGTCGGCGCTCATGAAGCGTCCGGTATAAAGAAGTTCCGACGCGCGGCCCTGGCCGATCAGTCGCGGGAGAATACCGCATGCGCCCATATCGGCGCCAGCAAGGCCGACGCGGGTGAAGAGGAAGGCCGTCTTGGCTTCCGGCGTGGCGATACGCAAATCCGATGCCATGGCCAGAATGGCGCCAGCGCCTGCGCAAATGCCGTCAACGGCAGCAATGATCTGCTGCGGACATTTGCGCATGGCCTTGACGACATCGCCGGTCATGCGCGTGAAAGCCAGAAGATCTGGCATCGTCATATGGGTCAGCGGTTCGATGATCTCGAAAACATCGCCGCCCGACGAGAAGTTTCCGCCAGCGCCGGTCAGGACGATGGTGCGCACGTCGGAGGCATAGACGAGATTGCGAAACAGGTCGCGCAGCTCGGCATAGCTCTCAAACGTCAGCGGATTTTTCCGGTCCGGGCGGTTCAGGGTCAGCGTGGCAACGCGACCGTCTTCGCTCGTCTGCCATAGAAAATGCGTCGCCTGATAATCCTTGAAGGGCTTCAGATTGCTCGCCATCGAAACAGTGCCGTCGCTCATCCTGCCATTACCTCCCCACCGGCGATTGCAATCGCCTGTCCAGTTATCGATTGCGCGCCGGGCGATGTGAGCCACAGCACGGTTTCAGCCACTTCTTCCGGCTGTATCAGGCGTCCCTGCGGGTTCGCCTTGACGAATTCCGCCAGCACATCTTCCTCCGACCGCCCGGTCTTCGCGACAATGGCGGCAATCGAGCGGGAAATGATCGGCGTATCGGTGAAGCCGGGGCAAACGGCGTTGACGGTCACGCCCTTGCGGGCGAGTTCCAGCGCCAGCGCGCGGGTCAACCCGACGACCCCGTGCTTTGCGGCGCAATAGGCCGAGACATAAGCATAGCCGCTCAGGCCCGCCGTGGAGGCGATATTGATGATGCGCCCGCCTTTGCCGCCCGCCTTGATGTCGTCAAGGGTGGCCTGCGTTACATTGAAAACGCCGGTCAGATCGACGTCGAGTACACGGCTCCACATGTCGAGGCTGGTTTTCTCGAAAGGTGCGCTCGGTGCTTCCCCGGCATTGTTGACAAGAATGCTGACCGGCCCGAAAGCGGCGCGCGCGCTGTCCAGCCCGGTTGCAATGGCTTCGCGGTTGGTCACATCGAAACCATCGGCAATGAAGCATCGCTGCCAGTCCAGAAGGGCGGCGGTTGCTTCCAGCGGTTCGCGGCGGCGACCCGCCAGGGTTACGTTGGCCCCGGCGCGCGCAAGACCAACGGCGATCGCGGCGCCGATGCCGCTACCGGCGCCGGTGACCAGCGCATGCTTGCCGGAAAGGGCAAGGCCAACTGCGGCATCGTTCATCGCAATCTCCCGTTACTTCGCGCCTTGCGGCGCTGTGGCGGCGCGGGCGAGATTGGCTTCATACTGATATTTGGCGGAGCGATATTGCTTCGGCCATGCGATGGAGTTGATGCCGATTTTCGCCGCCTCATGGAGCGCCCATGACGGATCGGCAAGATGCGGGCGTGCCACCGCGCAAAGATCGGCGCGTCCTGCTGCGATGATCGAATTCGCATGATCGGCTTCCGAAATCGCGCCGACTGCAATGGTCGGGATTTGGATTTCGTTGCGGATCTTGTCGGAGAACGGGGTCTGGAACAAACGACCGTAGACCGGCTTTTCTTCCTTCCAGACCTGACCCGACGAACAGTCGATCAGATCGGCACCTGCGGCCTTGAACATCTCCGCAAGGATCGCCGCATCTTCCGGCGTGTTGCCGCCTTCGAACCAGTCGTGGCAGGAAAGACGAACCGAGATCGGCTTGTCCTGTGGCCAGACTTCGCGGATCGCATGGAAGACTTCCAGCGGATAGCGTGTGCGGTTTTCATAAGCACCGCCATATTCATCCTCGCGCCGGTTGGTGAGCGGCGAGAGGAAGCTCGACAGAAGATAGCCATGCGCACAGTGCAGTTCGAGCCAATCGACGCCCGCTTCCGCCGCACGTTTGGTTGCGGCGACGAAGTCGGCTTTCACCCGATCCATGTCGGCGCGATCCATCGCCTTTGGCGTCTGGCTGTGCTTGAGATAGGGCAGGGCGGATGCGGACAGAAGCGGCCATGCACCCTCGTCCAGCGGCTGGTCGATCCCTTCCCATGCAAGCTTGGTAGCACCTTTGCGCCCGGCATGGCCGATCTGCATGGCAACTTTTGCATTGCTGTTGTTGTGCACGAAATCCACAACGCGCTTCCAGCCTTCGGCCTGTGCATCGTTCCAGATGCCGAGACAGCCGGGCGTAATCCGTGCATCAGGCGACACGCAGGTCATTTCGGCAAAGACCAGTCCCGCGCCGCCCATGGCGCGGCTGCCCAGATGCACCATATGGAAATCGTCGATCAGGCCATCAGTCGCGGAATACATCGCCATCGGCGACACGACGATGCGGTTTGGCAGTGTCACGCCACGCAGCGTATAGGGCGTGAACATCGGCGGCAGGCAACGCTCGTCTTCCGTCACGTTCAGCCCCTGCTTGCGGGCAAACCAGCGCTCATAGCCTTCCAGCCAGTTCTTGTCGCGCAGGCGCAGATTTTCGTGGCTGATGCGCTGCGAGCGCGTCAGCATGGAATACATGAACTGTTCCGGCTCCAGCGTGTCGGCATAACGCTGGCCTACGACCTCGAACCATTCCATGGCATTGCGCGCAGCGTTTTGAATGCGTGCGACATCGACGCGGCGGATTTCCTCATAGGCATGCAGGACTTCAGGAATGCCTTCCTTGCCGTGGCCGAGTTTCTGGAACTGGTTGGCCAGTTCAATCGCGTCGTCGATGGCGAGTTTGGTGCCCGATCCGATGGCGAAATGCGCGGTATGGGCTGCGTCACCCATCAGCACCACATGGGAATTGCCGTTGAAGTGGCTCCATTTTCCGCAAATCAGGCGGTTGAAGTTCAGCCAGGCCGAGCCACGCATATGGCGCGCATTGGTCATCAGCGGCACGCCTTCCAGCGTTTCCGCAAAAAGCTTTTCGCAGAAATCGATGGATGCGGTCTGGTCCATCTGGTCCAGGCCATGCGCCAGATAGGCTTCCTCGGTGGTTTCGATGATGAAGGTCGAGGTTTTGTCGTCGAACTTGTAGATATGCGCCTGGAACCAGCCGTGTTCGGTCTTGCGGAAGTCGAAGGTAAAGGCGTCGAACAGCTTTTCCGTGCCGAGCCAGATATAGCGATTGGGCCGCACGATCAGATCGGGCTCGAACACATCCTCATAGCGATTGCGAATGCGGGAGTTCAGACCGTCCGAAGCGATGATGAGATCGGCGTCCGGGAAATCGAGATCGCTTTCCACGTCGGTTTCAAATTGCAGCTTCACGCCCAGCGCTTCGCAGCGCAGCTGAAGAATGTTGAGCAGGCGCTTGCGCCCGATGCCGACAAAGCCGTGACCGCTGGTGCGCTGGCGCGTGCCCTTGAACAGCACCTCGATATCGTCCCAGTGATTGAAGGCGTCCTGAATTTCGGCCGCACTTTCCGGGTCCCAGACCTTCATGGATTCCATGGTCGCGTCGGAAAACACCACACCCCAGCCGAACGTGTCATAGGGGCGGTTTCGCTCCACGACCGTAATGTCATGTTCCGGATGAAGTTTTTTCATCAGAAGGCCGAAATAAAGGCCGGCCGGACCTCCTCCAATACACACGATACGCATGTTGAGTTCCCTTTCCGATATGCTGCCAAACGGCGCCGGTTAATTATTTTAAGTTTAAAATATAATTGGCGACTTCGACGCGTCAAGTGAAAAAATCGCCATCTTTTTCATATCGCCTACGACACAGGGGAAATGGCTGTGAACTAAAATATGCAAATGCAATAATTATAATCACACCAAAAACCGCTATTGACACAGTTTAGAATTGGAAAATATGCTGATGCAAATGAATTGATATTCCGGCAAACGGAAAAGGGGAACTATCATGGCGGAGCGGTCGTTCGCCCGCGAGGTCGAGGATCTGAAACTCGGCTCAGGCGAAATTTTCAGTGGTGAAGGCATTCTCGCCATCACCAAGGCGCTGTTGCAGTCGGGCGTGTCCTATGTCGGCGGCTATCAGGGTTCGCCGATTTCCCACCTCATGGACGTTCTCGCGGATGCGAAGGACGTGATGGAAGATCTGGGCGTTCATTTCGAATCGTCCGCGTCGGAAGCTGCGGCTGCGGCCATGCTTTCCGCCTCCGTGATGTATCCGGTGCGCGGTGCGGTGACGTGGAAATCGACGGCTGGCACCAATGTCGCCTCCGACGCCCTGTCCAACCTTGCCTCTGGCGGGGTGACCGGCGGCGCGCTGGTCATCATCGGCGAGGATTATGGCGAAGGCTCCTCCATCATGCAGGAGCGCAGCCATGCCTATGCGATGAAATCGCAAATGTGGCTCTTGACGCCGCGGCCCAACCTGCCCTCGATTGTGGAAGCCGTTGAAAAAGGCTTTGAACTGTCAGAAGCCTCCAACACGCCCGTCATGTTGCAGGTCGGCATTCGCAGCTGCCACGTGCATGGTCAATTTGTGGCGAAGGATAACAAGCGGCCTGCCCACACGCTGGCCGAAGCGCTGGAAAATCCGAGGCGCGACGTCAACCGCATCGTCCTGCCGCCTGCATCTTTCCTGCATGAGAAGGAAAAGCTCGAAAAGCGCTGGCCCGCAGCCGTCGAGTTCGTCAAAGCCAATCGTCTCAACGAATATTTCGGTCCGAAAGAGGGCGATGTCGGCATCATCCTGCAAGGTGGGCTTTACAACAGCGCCATGCGCGCCTTGCAGCAAATGGGGCTGGCCGATGTTTACGGCGAAAGCCGGGTTCCGCTCTATGTGATGAATGTCGCCTATCCGATGATAGACGACGAGGTCATCGACTTCGTTGCCGGCAAAAAAGCCGTGGTGATGCTGGAGGAAGGTGCGCCCGAATATATCGAGCAGGCGCTGCATACGCTGCTGCGCCGCCGCGATATCCAGACAAAACTGTCCGGCAAGGACGTGCTGCCGCTCGGCGGCGAATATACGACGCCTGTGCTTTTGAAGGGCTTGACGGCGTTCTTCGATGCGCATGCGCCGCAATTGCTCGGCAACCGTCCGCCGCTGCCCGATCCGTCGCCGGTTCTGGCCGATGAGCGCGTCAAGGCGCTGGCCGAAGTGGTGCCGCCGCGCCCCGCAGGTTTCTGCACCGGTTGCCCGGAACGCCCGATCTTCGCCGCCATGAAGCTGGTGGAAAAGGAGCTCGGCGAGCATCACGTGTCAGCCGATATCGGCTGCCACCTCTTTTCCATTCTGCCGCCGTTCAATCTCGGCGGCACGACCATGGGTTACGGCCTTGGTCCGGCCTCGGCCTCCGCTTTCAACGTGCCTGCGGGCAAACGCTCCATTTCCGTGATGGGTGATGGCGGTTTCTGGCACAACGGTCTTGCCACTTCGGTCGGCAATGCCGTCTTCAACAAGCAGGACGGCGTCATCCTCGTGGTCGACAATTACTATTCGTCGGCGACGGGCGGTCAGGACGTGATGTCCTCCAGAGCGATCAATCCGCGCCGCAAGACCAACAATTCCATCGTCGATGCGGTCAAGGGAATTGGTGCGGGCTGGGTCCGCCAGATCGACCACACCTATGACGTTGCAAAGATGCGCGACACGCTGAAGGAAGCGCTGACGACGGAAGAAAAAGGCCCAAAGATCATCGTGGCGTCGTCGGAATGCATGCTCAACAAGCAGCGCCGCGTGAAGCCGCAATTCGCCAAGGCGGTTAAAGACGGCAAGCGGATGGTCAAGCAGCGTTTCGGTGTCGATGAGGATGTGTGCACCGGCGATCACGCCTGTATTCGTCTGTCGGGCTGCCCTTCGCTTTCGGTGAAGCACACCGACGATCCGCTGAAGGACGATCCGGTCGCGGCCATCGACAATTCCTGCGTCGGTTGCGGCAATTGCGGTGAAGTTTCGGAAGCGGCGGTTCTGTGCCCGTCCTTCTATCGCGCCGATGTCATCCACAACCCGACGGGTTGGGACAAGTTCGTGCATCGTCTGCGCTCCGGCGTCATCGGCTGGCTGCAAAAGCGCCGCCGCGCGTCTCGCATTGTCTTTGCGGATTGAGGAACAGGCCATGTCTACATTGAATGCATCGCCGTCCGCCCTTCTTTCGCAGGACAAACCGCTATCGATTGCCATCCTCGCCATGGGCGGGCAGGGCGGCGGCGTTCTGGCCGACTGGGTTGTGGCACTGGCGGAAAACAATGGCTGGGTTGCGCAGACCACCTCCGTGCCCGGCGTGGCGCAGAGAACCGGCGCGACGATCTATTATCTCGAACTGTTGCGGACCCGCGAAGGGGCGCATCCCATCCTGTCGCTGATGCCCACGCCCGGCGACGTCGATATCGTCATCGCGGCTGAATTGATGGAAGCGGGGCGCTCGGTGCTGCGCGGCCTCGTGACGCCGGACAAGACATTGCTCATCACTTCCACCCATCGCTCCTTCGCGGTGGGCGAAAAGGAAAAGCCGGGCGACGGCATCGGCAATCCGGTGGTCGTTGAGGACGCGACAGCTTTTGCTGCGCGCAAGACCATTGCCTTTGACATGGAAGCGCTGGCGACAAAAAGCGGCAGCGTGGTGTCTTCGGCTTTGTTCGGCGCGCTTGCGGCTTCCGGCGCTTTGCCTTTCGACAAGGCCGCCTTCGAAGCGACCATCAAGTCTGGTGGCAAGGGCATCGAGGCAAGTCTCAGGGCTTTTGAAGATGCCTATCAGCGCGCGCTTGGCGGCGCGAATGACAAGCTTGCGGCAACGCCCGCAAAGCGGCTCGACCCTCTGCCCGAACGGTCCGATCATCCGGCACTTGACGGGCTTATCAAGCGCATTCGCAGCGAATTCCCGGGTGAATGTCATCCGATGTTTTTTGCGGGCATCAAGAAACTGACCGAGTTTCAGGACCCGGCCTATGCGGATGAATATCTGACCCGTTGCGCTGCTTTGCTCAAGGCCGATCGCGATAATGGCGGCACGGCGCATGGCTTTGCCTTCACCGAGCAGGCGGCAAAATATGTCGCTATCGCCATGGCCTATGACGATGTGGTCCGGGTGGCCGAAATCAAGGTGCGGGGCTCGCGGTTTGAGCGGGTGCGTAAGGAAATCGGCCTCAAGAAAGACCAGATTGCCTATACGACCGAATATATGCATCCGCGCATGGAAGAAGTGTGCGGCACTTTGCCGAAAGGCATCGGCGCCTGGATCGAAAATCGACCAAAACTCTTTGCTTGGCTCGACAAGCGCATCAGCAAGGGTCGCCGGGTGAATACGGGAACATTGTTCTGGTTCACGGGGCTTTATGTCGTTTCGGAGCTGCGGCGTTTTCGACGCGGCAGCCTGCGCCATCAGCGTGAGGTCGAACATCGCGAAGCCTGGCTGGCACAGGCGCTGGCCGCCTTACCCAAGAATTACGATCTCGCGGTCGAGGTGCTTGGTTGCCGCCGTCTGGTCAAGGGCTACTCCGACACGCATTCGCGCGGCTTGTCGAAATTCGACCGCGTCCTGTCCGCCTTGCCAGTTCTCAGTGAGCGTAACGACGGCGCAGCCTGGCTGCGGCGTCTGCGGCAGGCAGCCTTGCTGGACGAACAGGGTATCGCGCTTGATGGCGCGCTGAAAACAATCGCGACGCTCTGAGAGAAGCGCGCCGCTATTTCAAAGAAAAAAGGGGAAGGACTATGTCTCAAGCGCAGAGCATAGATGCGCCGGCTGTTGCCGGAAAGGAAATATCGGCAGGCAAAAGCCTGCTCGTCGTCGGCCTGTGCTGGCTTGCCATTTTTGCGGAAGGCTATGATGTCGGCGTCATCGGGGCCATTCTGCCCGCCTTGTCCGTCGATCCGGTCTGGCAACTGACGCCGATAGAGCTTGGCGCCATCGGCAGCTATACGGTGATCGGCATGCTGATCGGCGGCATTCTTGCGGGCACGCTGAGCGAGCTTCATGGGCGCAAACCGCTATTCGTCGCCTGTATCACTCTGTTTTCGCTGTGCATGATCGTCAGCGCCATGGCGCCGTCGCCTTTCATCTTCGGGCTGAGCCGGTTCATTTCCGGCATCGGGCTTGGCGGGATTATTCCGGTCGCCGCCGCGCTGACGGTGGAATATTCCCCGATCAAGAAGAAGAGCTTCAACTACGGTCTCATGTATTCGGGTTATTCAATGGGATTACTCGCCGCCGCCTTGTGCGGTCGCGGCTTTCTCGAAGCGCATGGTTGGCGCACCATCGTGTTGATCGGCGCAATCCCGCTGCTGTTTGTTCCGATCTTCCTCGCATTCCTGCCGGAAAGCGTGGAATCGCTGGTCCAGCGCGGTAAGCATGATGCAGCGCGCAAGACGGCAGCGCGCATGGGCGTCGGCGTTCCGGCGGCAATTGTCCGCAAGCATGGCAAGGTTGGCTGGCGCACCGTTTTCAGCGAAATCTTCTCCCCGAAAAAGGCGTTCGAAACCGCCTGTTTCTGGATCGCACTCTTCATGGGGCTGCTCTTGGTCTATGGTCTCGCACAATGGCTGCCGCAGATCATGCGCAAGAATGGCTATGATCTTGGCAACAGCCTGCTCTTCCTTGCTGTCTTCAGCCTCAGCTCGGCGATTGGCGGTATTGTATTGGGCACATGGGCGGATCGCTTTGGCGTGCGCCGCACGGTTGCCTGCTCCTATGCGCTGGGCGCGCTTGGCATTGTGGCGCTCGCCTTCAAGGGCTCGCTGCTGATGAACTATGTGTTTGTCGCAATTGCCGGTTTTGGCACCGTGTCGGCGTCGCTGGTTCTGACAGGCTTTCTGGCCCAGCGACTTGATTCCTCGATCCGTTCTGCCGGAACCGGATGGGCGTTGAGCTTCTCGCGCATTGGCGCGCTGTCGGGTCCGCTTCTGGGCGGTTTGATCGCAAGCCTCAATGTCGGCCCGCAGTGGAACTTCTATATCTTTGCCATCGTCGCCGCTTTGGCCGCTGTGGCAACCGCGCTGATCCCGTCGCGCTCGACGGACTAAGCCACGAAAAGGCCGATCCGCTCTCAAGAGCGGATCGGCCTATTATTCAGCATACTATCAAAGTTCGTTCTTACGGATATTGCGCAGCATTTTCTGCAAGGTGCCGACAAAGGCGCGATGCTCGTCTTCATCAATGCCTTCAAACAATTGCAACAGCAGATCATACATGACCGGCCATGCTTCGTTAAAAATGTTGCGGCCTTCTTCGGTCATCGAAATATCGCGAATGCGCATGTCTTCTGCACGCGCCTGACGGCGGATGTAACCCTGCTCTTCAAGGGAATCGAGGGTGCGGCTCATCGTCGATTGTTCGGTCACGGTAAAGACCGCAAGCTCGTTGATCGTGGCCGAAGGCGTGACACTTAGGACAGCCAGCGTTCGCAATTTGACTGTCGTGATCTGGCGGCCTTTCAGCGCCTCCGCAAGGTTCGCATTGTAGCGTGCCATCAGGCGGTTCATCAGGTAGGGTGCAAAACTGTTCAGACCGATTTCGCCCAGCGAACGCGCGGGGTTCTCCTCCTGATGTTCGGAAGCCAGAACCGTACCTGAGAAGCGTTCCTCCATGAATTCCCTCACTTTAGATCATGGTTACAATAGTCATGCGCCCGATGCGGTGAGACATCAGGCGCAACAAGGCGCTCTCATCGGTGTTAATATCGGTTGTGGAAAGATGCCAGAGAAAAAGGCGGATGCGATCTTGCAATTGCATCCGCGGCTGTTTCTGGATCAGGAGCGGGAGGCCTCACCCGAGATGCCGTTACCGCTGGTGGCAATGGCAACCTTGTCGTCGTTGAGGCTGAAACTCTCGCGGGTGACTACAAGAACGATAGCCAGAATGATCGCTTCCATGATCGCGAAGGTCAGGAAGGCGCTGACAAAGGACCCGCCCGAAACCTTGATGACCACGCCCATGACCCAGGGCGAAATGAACGTCGCAAGGATGGCGAAGATTTCGGCATAGCCAACCGCCGCCGTCGCCAGCTCTTCTGGGTATTTTTCACTGAGAAAGGCGAAGATCGCACCGCCGCCGAAAAGTGCCATGCCGCTCAGGAGCGCCATCAGGATGAGCCAGCCGAAGCCAAGCGGTATGGCCATGCCGACGGTGAACATTGCCGCGACGAGGACGGCAAGCACGGTTCCGAACTTGATCATCCCTGTTTTGTTCAGGCGGTCGGCGGCGTAACCACCGATGACGAGAAACACGACCTGCGACAGTCCCATCAAGGTGCCGATTAGGGCGGCGTCTTCCACCGGCATCTGATGCACGGCAATATATCCGGGAATGACCCAGGTGGCGGTTCCGGCAATGGCCATCGTGCAGGCCGAAATGCCGAGGCTGCCGACGATAATCCATTTCGAGCGGAAGATGCTGGCCAGAGACGCCGTGGAGGTTTGCTGCTTTTCCGGCTCCCAGCGGAAATCCTTATAGCCGATATGAGCCGGATTGTTGCGGGTGAAGAGCAGCACAGCCGCCGCCGTCACCAGCGTTCCGATGGCAAGAATAGCAAAGAAGGTGCGCCAGCCGTAGGTGATGGAAAGCGGAATGCCAATCGCAAAGTCCAGCGTGATTGCAAGACTATAGGCCGCGAGGATCAAGCCGATCATGCTGCCGCGCCGCTTCTGCGGGAACCAGCCGATGATGAGTTTCATGTTGCCGAGGAAGATTGCGGCATCGAAGAAACCGATGAACAGGCGCAACGCAATCAGCTGCGCGTAGGTTTGCACATAGACTTGCGCCACCATGCCGACAGCGGTGCAGAACAGACCGATCAGCAGCAGCGACCGGGCATTCATGCGGCGGCTCAATTGTGACCAGACAATCATACCGAGACCATAGGTCAGTGCGAAAATCCCCTGTGCCAGACCGGCCTGCGCGGAATCAAGCTGGAGCGTTTCCGAAATGAACGGTATCACTGCCGCAAAGGCGTACCAGTCAGCGGCGAGAAACATCTCGCACAAAAGCGCCAGCGCCAGCATTCCCCATTGCCAGCGCTTTATTCTGGTTTGATCGAAGTCCGATAGGCTTTCCCATTGCATGGCTGGTTCCCCTTATTTTTACCTGCAAAGTTATGACGCTTCCTCGCGGGAGCGTGCTGTGCCCAATGTTTGAAGTCGGATCTCAGACCGTAGACAGGAAATCGCGCACAAGTGTCGCCGCAGCTGGCGCCTCTTCAAACAGCAAATGTCCGGTCGCGCCGAGTTTCTCCAGCCGTGCTTCATCGATCCCGCGCTGCCATTCTTCGGCATATTGCGCGGGGATGACCCTGTCTTCCTCGCCCCAGAGGATTAGGGTCGGCATGTGAAGCCGGTGCAGCCAGTGTCCAAGCGTTTTATTGCCGCGTCCGTCGGTTGCGTGGACCAGCGCCAGCGCACCCATTTCGCGTCCCAGTGCTTCATCGAACCGGCTGTCGGGCGCAGTTGGGAAATAGCGGAGTGCAACTGACGGATCATGCGTGAGATGGGCTGGGATATCGGCGGACGCGACCTGAAACAGATCGGGGAGAGGGATTGTCGGAATATCGAGTCCGGCAGGTGCCGCGAGAAACAGCGCGGCAAGCCTTTCCGGCTGTCTTATCGCGAATTCTGCGGCAATCCAGCCGCCAAGCGAAAAGCCGCCAAGGCTGAATTGATCCAGTGCGAGTGCATCGAAGAAATCCATGTAATGTAGTACATAGTCGCCAATCTGCACGATATCGGTATCAGCGTCGCTTTCACCGAAATTCGGATGAAACGGAATGATGAGCCGGTTTCTGGAGGCAATGTCGATCAGGCTGTCGAAGCCGGGAAATGTCCCGGTTCCATGCAGAAAGACAACATCCTTGCCTTCACCCTTGACGAGATAGGTGACGGTTTTGCCCCGAATTTCGACCGTGCGTTTTTCAAAACTGCTCGAGTAATTCAACATCTTTCCACCTTATGCCGTTGGCTTGGTGTGACTGGACCAATTGCTTTCTCATCTGGTCGACGGCGCTTTCGATCCGCGTTTCCAGAACCGGAGGCAGAAGGCCGTCCGGTTCCAGTTCCGCCGAACAGGCATAAATGCCCGTTGCGACGGTTCCCGCTTCGAAAAAGCCGAAGAGCGGACGCAGATGATGCTCGACGACCAGCGCATGACGTTGCCCGCCGCCCACTGCGCATAGCACGGTCGGGCGACCGCGCAGCGCGAGCGGATGGACGAGATCGAACACGTGTTTGAAAAGACCGGGATAGCTTCCCTGATAAACAGGGCAACCGACGATCAACGCATCGCAATGTTCAATCTCTGAAATGAGGCTCTCGGATTGCTGGTCCAGCGCCTTGCGATTGACGGTAAACAGGTTCGATCCGGCATGCGACAGGTCCAGATGTGTGACCGACACATCGTCTTCCGCTTCCAGCCTTGCGGCAATCGCCTGGGTTAGCCGGTGAACTTTCGTCGGGCGATCACACCCGACGAAGCTGACAATATTTCGCGCCATGGCCGGTCTCAGTTTTCGCTGATGCCGAAAACGGTCCATCGCGCATCGGCGCCTGAAAGGCCAAGTAGCCCCTTGCCGCATTCCTCAACGATCTGGTCGGCAAGCAGAATATGCTGGGTGCCGGAATGGATATCGCGATAGAAGCGCTGCATGGCCGTGTTATGCAGCGATGCTCCCCGAGCCGCCCGATGCGCGAATGTCGCCACATCTGAAACGATGTCGTGCATATAGCGAAGCGAGAGCTTCACCATCGTCATCTGGTCGAGCGACGGGACATCGCCAGATGCGGTGGTCTGCGAGACATCTTCCCATGTTTCCATGGCCAGTGCCCGTGCGGCCCGGTAACGGGCTTCGGCATTGGCAAACTGGAACCGCAGGCTGGCGCTGTCTGCGCTCTTGCCGAACGGATCCTGTCGCTGACGGATCACCTTGGCGAGTTCGTCGAGTATCCGGCGACCGACGCCGATGGCCCAGCTTGTATGGGTGAGGGCGCTGTAGCCCGCGAGCCCGAGATGGCCCTGTGTCTGACCGCGCTTCGGTGCGGACTGCGTGAAACTATAGGTCATTGAAACCGGCACGAAGAGGTCTTCATCGGTTGCCAGCGTGTAGTCGAAGCTGCCGGTGGCGCGCAGGCCCAGCACATCCCAGTTGCCAAGCAGCTGGATCGTCGAGCGCGGGTGATGTGCGACGATGATCTGCGGTGCGCCGGTTTCGTCTTTCAAAAGCGCCTTGCCGCTCGGATCCTTGGAATCGAGCAGGAAACAGCCGGAATGAATCCATTCCGCGTGGAAGATGGAGCTTCCATAAGCCCAGTTGCCGCGGATCATGTAGCCGCCATCGACCTTGCGGGCAAAGCCGCGCGGCACGCCGTTGCCTGCAATGGTGACATCGACGCCGTCCTTGAAGACATTCGCAATCCCCTCGTCGTCGAGGTAGATCGCCATGGTGGTGCCTTCCATATTGTTGACCATCGTGCACCAGCCCGATGATGCGTGGGCATAGGAAAGCGCGGACATTAATCTCATGGCATCGATTGGGCGCAATTCCGCGCCGCCGACTTCCTTGGGAAACAGCATTGTGTAAAAGCCAGCCTTACGCATGGCGTCCACGACGTCGTCATGCATCCGTCCGAGTGTCTCTGCCTCTTCCGCCTTTTCTTCAATCAAGGGTAGAATTGCTTGAAGGCGGTCATTGAAGCCCTGAAGGACTGCGGAATAGTTGTCGGCCGTGTGAGTCCGATGCACGCTGGTATCCAAGTTAGTTCCCCTTGATTTAGTGGTTATAAGCAGGAATGATACGGACAAGAGTGGGAACGGACATTCCCCCCAGATGGGGGGCTTGGGAACTCGGGAGAGAGAATGCCCAGGCAAATATTATCGACAGATGAGCGGATATCTGCAGCGCTTTCCGTTGCGGAGAGCCGTGATTATGACGATTTTACAATAGCTTGTGATTATTTTGCAGCGAATGTTCTGCGGGTGCGATCGCTTGGAATTTATTTGCTGGAGAATAATCGACCGCGCCTTTTTCACAGCATCAACACGCCCACCGGCTTTCTTCTTGAATATCAGAATGGGCTTGCGGATTCGGATCCGATGATTGCGGCAGTGGTGCAGAATGCCGGCGCGGTTGCGGGCTCGCGATTGCCCCAGAATGCGGCGGGGAATGTGCCGCTGATGCGAACGCTGCTCTATCGATGGAACTACAACGATAACTTGTGCTGTCCGGTTTACGTTGGCGACAACATACAGGCGCTGATCTATGCCGCCGGTTTCGAGATGCACGCAACACAGCTCGAAGAACAGGTTTCGCTGCTGTGCCGTTCGTCGGCGCTTGCCTTGCGCAACATTCAGGAAGCGCGTCCGGCGAAGACGCCCAGCGCCAATCTGACCAACCTGTCGCCGCGCCTATCGACGGTCGCCCGGTTGCTTGCAGCTGGCAATACCAACAAGCAGATTGCCCGACATCTGGAGCTTTCACCCCATACGGTGAAGGATTACGTCGACGATCTGATCAAGCGTTTCGGTGTTCGTAACAGAACCGAAGTGGCCGTCCTGATCAACCGCATGAGCGGTGCGAGGAAAGCCGAGCCGGTCGGATTCGTCCTGTCGGGACAGGAACGGCGCGGCCTTCCCATAGAGCATTTCTGAAAACGCTTTCCGCGTTACTAAAGGCAGAGGAATTTAACGGCGCGGCTTTCGGGATCGCACAGCGTGTCGATGACATTGCAATGATGCGTGCCATCGCTTTCCCAAGCGCTGGTTTCTATCCCCAACCCGTACCAGATGTTTGCCAGCAGCGCATTTTGTCGTCTGAACTCCATCAGCTCATCGCCGCCGACGCAGCAATGAACGGCAATATCTGTACGCGGGCGCTGGAGTGCCGCGCTCTCCGCGACAGCTTCGGCCTCGTCCATAGAGAAAATATCGTTCATCGCGGTTTTGAGAAGCGGGCGTAAATCGTGCAGCCCGCTGATAGAAAGAACACGCTTTATCCGTTCCGCCGTTGCGGCGGCAATGGGCGCATTTTCGCACGCCATGCGGCTGACCAGATGCCCTCCGGCGGAATGGCCGGTCAAGGCGATATCACCGTCCACTTCCTGCGCAAGGTGGTTGATGAAACGGCCAATTTCCCGTGTGATACCAGAAATACGCGCTTCGGGGCACAGCGTATAGCTTGGCATGGCAACGCGATATCCGCGCGCAAGCGCGCCTTGCGCCAGATGTGACCAGAAGCTTTTGTCCAGCCCCTTCCAATAGCCGCCATGGACATAAACAAGTGTGCCCTTGGCCTGGCCTTCCGGCAGAAAAAGGTCGTAAAGGTTGCGCACGCCATCGCCATAGGCGATGTCAGGGATCAAGCGACCCTGATCGCGCATCTTCTCGCGAAAGCCGGATGCCAGTTCCGTCCAGCGCGGCGGATAGGTGGCGGAATCGCTGATGGCCTTCATATTGTCGTAAGCGGTATCGTAGTCGTGCAGCACAGAAGTCTCCTGCGTATTTCATGCTTGAAGCCGCACGTCAGGCGCGGGCTTCGGTTGCCGCCTGCGCGCGCAGGGCGGATCGCTGCAATTTTCCGGATTCTGTTTTGGGCAGGCTTGAAACCCAGCATATGAGGCGTGGATATTTATAAGGCGCGAGTTCGCTTTTGACGTGACTTTGCAGTGCTTCCTGCAAGTTCGTGTCGCCATTATATCCTTCGTTCAGCACGACATAGGCTTTGACGATGCAGCCCCGTTCGTCATCGGGCGCCGCCACCACGCCACATTCCGCCACGGCTGGATGCGCGAGCAGGCTGGCTTCGACCTCCGGTCCGGCGATGTTGTATCCGGCAGAAACGATCATGTCGTCATTGCGGGCCTGATACCAGAAATAGCCGTCCGCATCCATGACATAGGTATCGCCGGTGATGTTCCAGCCGTTCTCGACATATTTGGTCTGGCGCGCGTCGGCCAGATATTTGCAGCCGAGCGGCCCACGAACGGCAAGTCGTCCGGGGGTGCCGGGCGCGCATTCCTGCCCGTTGTCATCGATGACACGCGCTTCATAACCGGGGATGGGTTTACCAGTCGCTCCGGGTCTGATGTCGTCTTCCGGCGCAGAGATGAAGATATGCAGCATTTCCGTCGCGCCGATGCCGTCGGCCAGCGAAAGCCCGGTCGCACGCTTCCACGCTTCGAAAGTAGGGAGCGGCAGGGCTTCACCAGCTGAAACACATTTGCGCAGGGACGAAAGATCGTACTGATCGATCTTCGAAAGCATGGCTCGGTAAGCGGTCGGCGCTGTGAAACAGACAGTTGGTTTATATTCCCCGATAGCGAGCGCGAGGTCATGCGGGGCGGTTTTTGCCGGCAGCACTGTGGAAGCGCCGATCCTGAAGGGAAACAGGACCAGCCCGCCAAGACCGAACGTGAACGCCAGCGGCGGCGAGCCGATGAAAATGTCATCTTCGGTCGCGTTCAATATATGATGTGCATAGCAATCACAGACGATCAGCAGGTCGCGGTGGAAATGGATCGTCGCTTTCGGCAAGCCGGTGGTGCCGGATGTAAAGCCCAGCAGGCATGGATCGTCGGCCCGTGTTGCGACCGCATCGAAATCGCTGGATGCACCGGCCAGCAATGCGCCAAGTTCCCCGCCTGCATTGCCCTCCCAGGTCACCAGAGTTTTGATGAAATCGGTCTGTGCCACGGCATTCTGCATCTCGCCGGTCAGTGCGTGATCGCAAAAGGCAATGCCGATTTTGGCCCTATCGATGATCTGGACCAGCTCCTTGGCGCGCAACAGCGGCATGGTTGCGACGACAACGCCGCCCGCCTTGATAATCGCCATATAGAGCGCAATCTTGGTCGGGTTATTGCCCGAGCGGATCATCACGCGATTGCCGGTCTTCATGCCGAGCTTGTCGGTCAGCACATTGGCTATCTTGTTGATCATTGCGGCAAGATCGTTGTAGCTCCAGCGCACGCCCGGCGCCTGCAATGCAATGCGGTCGCCTTTGCCGTTTGCAAGATGTGCATCCACCAGTTCGGTGGTGGCATTGAGCTGTTCCGGGTAGCCGAGTGCGTCGAGGTTGATAATATCCGGTAGGAGTTCCGCAGCCGGGAGATTATCCAGAACGAATGTGTCCACATGAGCGCTGGGGTGCATGCTCTTCTCCTGTCAATGCAAGTTTGCGTTCGACTGCTGGGTCAAACGTGCAAGTAACGTTCCTTGATGTCCGGGGTGTTCAAAAGGGCAGCGTTGTCACCGCTCCACACCACACGGCCCTTTTCGATGACCACATGACGGTCTGCGAAGCGCGCCAGCGCATCGACATTCTTGTCGATGACGAGGATTGCCTCGCCTTCATCCTTGATGTTGCGCAGGCAGGACCAGATCTCTTCGCGCATCAGCGGCGACAGGCCTTCCGTCGCCTCATCCAGCACGACCATTTTCGGATTGGTCATCAGTGCGCGACCAACCGCCAGCATCTGCTGTTCACCGCCGGAAAGCTGGTTGCCCATGTTGCGCCGCCGCTCCTTCAGGCGTGGGAACATCCGATAGATGCTTTCCAGCGTCCATTTGCACGAGCGGGCTTCCGAACGCCGGGTGGCCAGCAGGTTCTCTTCGACGCTCAGCGTCGGAAATATCTGCCGCCCTTCCGGGACCAGACCGAGCCCCTCGCGGGCAATTGCATAGGGCGGTTTGCCGGTAACGTCATGGCCATTGACGAACACCTTGCCGCCCTTGGGCGGCAGCAAGCCGAAGATCGACTTGATGGTTGTCGTTTTCCCCATGCCGTTTCTGCCGAGGATCGTGACGACTTCTCCCGCACTGACTTCAAAGTCGATGCCGAAGAGAATGCGGGACTGGCCATAGGCGTTCTGGAGTCCTTCGACCTTCAGCATCACGCAGCCTCCTCTTCGCCGAGATAGGCGGCGCGCACGTCCGGATCAGAGCGCACGGCAGCGGGTGTTCCGGACGCGATGACGCGTCCGTAGACGAGGACGCTCACCTGATCCGCCAGCGAGAAAACGGCATCCATGTCATGCTCGATCAGAACCAGCGTATGCGTCTGACGTAAAGCGCGCATCAGTTCGACCAGCACCACGGATTCCTCGTGGCTGGTGCCAGCCAGTGGTTCATCGAGCAACAGCATCTGCGCTTCGGTGGCGAGCGCGATGGCAATCTCAAGCTGGCGCTTTTCGCCGTGCGACAGCGCTCCGGCCCGGCGATGGGCGCGGTCGTCCAGCCGGACGCGAGCAAGCGCAGTCATGGCTTGCTCGTTGATATCGGCTTCCTTGTTTGCCGCCTGAAAAAAGCGGAAGCTTGAACCGGATCGTGCCTGAACGGCAAGCGCAACATTGTCCAGCACGCTGAAACCTTCAAGAACCGAGGTGATCTGAAACGAACGTGCAAGGCCGAGATGGACACGATTGGGCATAGGCAGACCGGAAATTTCACGGCCATCGAAGATGACCGAACCGCGGTCGCTTTTGAGATTTCCTGAAAGCTGGTGGATCAATGTTGTCTTTCCGGCGCCATTGGGGCCGATCAGCGCGTGAATTTCGCCGCGTTTGACGGTGAGATTGACCCCATCCGTGACCTTGAGCGCGCCGAAGCTTTTATGCAGGTCATGAACCTGAAGCAGTTCATCCGACATCGGAACCTCCACGCAGCTTGCGGAGCAGCCCGCCGATACCGTCGCGACTGAAAAGCACGACGAGAACAAGGAAAAGACCAAGGCCGAGTTTCCAGTGCTCTGAGAAATGCGCCAGCACTTCCTCAAGAAAGATGAAGGCAGTTGCGCCGAGGACCGGGCCGATCAGCGTGCCCATTCCACCCAGAACGACCATGACGATCAGTTCGCCAGAACGCTGCCAGCTCATGAAGGCAGGCGAAACGAACTGGATCTGGTTGGCGAGCAGAACACCGGCAATGGCCGCTGCCACACCGGCAATCACATAGGCGGTGAGCTGAAACGAGAAGGGCGAGAAACCGATGGCGCGCATACGCACCGGATTGTCCCGCGTTCCACGCAGCACACGACCGAACCGTGAATGCACCAGCATGCGGAAGATGAAAAATGCCCCCATCAGAACCGCCAGCACGAAGTAGAACAGCACCAGATTGCTGGAAAGCAGCGTATTGCCGAACAGCGTTGAGCGGGTGGACAGCGTCATTCCATCGTCGCCGCCAAAGGCTGACAGGGAAACCATGAAGAAGAAGGCCATCTGCCCGAAGGCCAACGTGATCATGATGAAATAGACGCCGCTGGTTCTAAGCGAAATATAGCCGGTGACGAGGGCGAAGAACGCCGCAACAACGATGGCCGCAACCAGCTGGAGGATCAGATCGTCGATGCCATAGCTGGACAGGATGCCGACTGCATAGGCGCCGATCCCGATATAGGCAGCATGGCCGAAGGAAACGAGCGCGCCGTAACCCATGATGAAATTGAGCGAAAGCGCGGCCAGCGCGAAGATCATGATGCGTGTCACGATCACGAGAAGAAAGCTGTCGTTCAATACGGATGCGAGAAGCGGAACGATTGCAAAGGCGGCGAAGACCAGCCACGGGCCCGCATCCAGCAAAAGCGAGGTTCGGCTCTTTGCCGTTTCCGGCATGGCGGTATCGCGGGTGCTGTTATGGGTAATCTCGCTCATCGGGTTCCTCCCTGCGCCGGGAAGAGACCTGTCGGACGGAAATAGAGCACGGCTGCCATCAGAATATAGGTGAGCATCGGCACCAGCGTGCGGCCCATCTGGGAGGCAGCGGCCGGATCGAGCAGGTTGCGGAGCAGCATCGGCCCGAAGGTGCGGCCAAGCGTATCGACGAGGCCAACGGTGATGGCCGCAACGAAAGCACCGCGCACGGAACCGACGCCGCCGATCACGATGACGACGAATGTGAGGATCAGGATGGAATCGCCCATGCCTGGATCAACGGAGAGAATGGGGGAGATCATGCCACCGGCAAAGCCTGCAAGCATCGCGCCAAGTCCGAAAACCACCATGAACAGGCGGCGTATATTGATGCCGAGAGCCGAGACCATGTCGCCATTGGTCGCTCCGGCACGCAGCAACATGCCGATGCGCGTGTGATTGACGAGGACATAAAGACCCGCCGCCGTGGCGAGGCCAGCGGCGATGATCAGCAGGCGATAGACGGGATAGCGCAGGTTGCCAAAGAGCTGGATGGAACCGGATAGGGAATCCGGCATCGGCACGCTGAGCGGAGCCGCGCCCCAGATGATCTTCACGAGTTCGTTCACTATCAGGATCAACCCGAATGTAGCCAGAACCTGATCGAGATGGCTGCGTTCGTATAATCGTCGAAAGACCAGCACTTCCAGCACAATGCCGATGATAAGGGTGACGGGGAGGGCGATCAGGATGCCGTAAAAGAAGCTGCCTGTCATGGCAGTGAAAGTCGCTGTCAGATAGGCGCCGACCATATAAAGAACGCCATGCGCTAGGTTGATGAGGTCCATGACGCCGAAGATCAGTGTCAAACCGGCTGCGACGAGAAAGAGCAAAATGCCAAACTGAATCCCGTTAAGGGACTGCAGCAGAAAAAGATTGAGCATGGGGGACGTCCGGAACTCGTTGTACTGAAGTCCGTTTCACGCCAGACAAACTGGCGTGAACTGTTTCAGACTTGGAAATTGAGAGGACTGGGCTCATCGGAGCACCCGCCTTCCACCGGGTTACATCTTGCATTCAGCTGCGTAATTATCCTTGTAATCGTTGAAGACCGTTTCAACGTAGGACGTGGCGAACTGGCCGTCGTCACGCTTGACGACTTTGGTCAGGTAGAAACTCTGGATCGGAAAGTGATTGTCGCCAAAGCTGAATTCACCGCGCGGCGAGGTGAATTTCGCGCCTTTCATGGCGGCCCGCAAGGCATCCTTGTCGGCAATATTGCCGTTGACCTGCTTGACGGCAGCATTGATCAGCATGGCGGCGTCATAAGCCTGCACCGCAAAAGTCGCCGGAATGCGCTTGAATTTGGCTTCATAGGCGGCGGCAAATTCCTTGGCTGGTGCGGAATCAAGATCCGGCGCCCAGTTCGAACCGGCGAAGAAGCCAACTGCCGCATCCTGCTGCGCGGGCAGGGTGGTCTCATCCACGGTAAATGCCGAGAGGAACGGGGTGCCTTCAAGACCGGCCTGACGATACTGTTTGACGAAATTTACGCCCATGCCGCCGGGCAGGAAAGCATAGACCGCGTCCGGCTGTTCAGCGGCGATCTGCGCCAGTTCTGCCGAATAGTCGAGCTGGCCAAGCGGCACATAGATTTCCTGCGCGACTTCGTTCTTGTAGGAGTGCTTGAAACCGGCCAGAGCGTCCTTGCCAGCCTGATAATTCGGGGCGATCAGCACGACGCGCTGGTAGTTCTGCTTTTCGGCATATTTGCCGGAAACTTCATGCATCTGGTCGTTCTGATAGGAGGTGACGAACAGATTGGGGTTGCAATCCTTACCGGCCAGATTGGACGTGCCTGCATTGGTCGAGATCAGAAACGTGCCGGAATCGGTCGCTGGCTTGACGATAGCGTTCAGGACATTGGAGAAGATGGGACCTACGACAAAATCCACCTTGTCGCGCTGGATCATCTGCTGGACCTTGTTGACGCCGATATCCGGCTTCTGCTCATCGTCCTGAATGATGATTTCAGCATCGAGGCCGCCGAGCTTGTTGCCCAGTTTGTCCATGGCAAGCAGAAAACCGTCGCGGGATTGTTCGCCCAGCAAGGCCGCTGGCCCGCTCAGCGTATAGATCAAACCGATCTTGATCTTGCCTTCTTCGGCCTGCGCGGTTCCGTTCAACATGGTTGCGGCGAGCAGCGCGAAGGCCGCTTTCGTCGAAATTTTCATTGTTCCACCTCGATTGCAGCGTTCTGTTTTGTCTTATTTTTCTTTTGCATTATCCGACGCAAAACCGCTTCACACTTTTGCTGGAAATGCTCTGATACCCGGCAGATGTACTCCCATACTTCTGCCGGGCGGATGCATTATTCTGCTGGAGCGGGCAAAAATTCAACCTCGTGTGCCGGTGCAATGCGAACTATTTCAGCAGGATCACCGACATTGTCGATACGAACGAACAGATCCCAAAGTTTTGCGGTCGGCGAAACCCAGAAAACGCACTTCACTGGCTGCTCGGTCTTGTTGAAAATACCGTGCGACACGTTGCGTGGCAGGCAGACGAGATCGCCAGCTTCGGCAACGGCTTCCTTGCCGTCGAGAAGCAGGTCGAAACGTCCTTCCAGCACGTAGATGAATTCTTCCTGCGTGGTGTGGATATGTGGCGGAACGAAAGTACCGGGAGGGAAGGTTGCGTGCCAGGACATGGAGCTTTCGCAGACATGCTTGGGCACATAGGTCTGACCGAGAATATGCCAGACAACACCGTCGACGGAGGAACCGGATTTGGTCACGCCAGCTTGAAGAACAGTCACTCGAATTCCCTTTCATTAGAGCGCACCCCGAAAAGTGTGAAACGGTTTTCGGAAAAGATGCGCGTTAAAAAAATATACAGACGCAGGTTTCAGGCGGAGGCCCGAGACACTCCCCGATTGACTTGCTGTGTTGAAAAGCCAGCCTTTGCGGCATAGCCGCGAACAATGGCTTCGCGCTCGGCAAAGCTGATGACGCCGTCCAGATCGGCAACACCGGATGGAGCGCGGCGTTCAACCTCATCGATGACGCCTTCCGGGCCGCCCAGCCGGTTGAGCCGGACGATTTCCGCCGTCGCAGGCAGCCGGATTGCCTGATAGGCCGCCAGCGCCGCGCGACCGTGCTCCGCAGCGGCAAGATGGTCGGCAAGCGTGCGTGCGTCGATGATCGCCTGGCTCGCGCCGTTCGACCCCACCGGATACATCGGATGGGCGGCGTCGCCGATCAGCGCCACGCGGCCATCCGTCCACCAGCGGGCGGGGTCGCGGTCGCACATCGGATATTCGAAGAATGTATTGGTTGCGCGCACCAAAGCGGCAAGGTCCACGACATTGATGCCGAATTTTTCGACATGGGGCATCAGCTCTTCATGCGTGCCGCGACGGCTCCAGTCCTCGCGCTTCGGCGCAGGCGATCCGTCGGCGCCGGGACGATAGGTGACGACCCAGTTGTTGAGAATCTTGCCGGGCGTGGTGCCCTTGGCTATCGGGTAAAGCACCAGCTTATACGTAAAGCCGCCAGCGACGATCATGGTGCGACCGTCAAGGAACGGATCGCTTTCAACAGCGCCGCGCCACATCATGACGCCGTTCCATTTGAGACCGGCTTCGTTCGGGAACATTTGATGTCGAATGACGGAATGAATACCGTCCGCGCCGATAATGATGTCGGCAGTTGCCGAGGTAATTTTTGAACCTTCGGCAAAATGAACCGTGGCAGAACCCTCGTTCTGGGTGTAGCCCACGCAGCGCTGGTTCGCGATGACGGCATCCGGTCCAAGCCGTTCGATGACGGCATTATAAAGCAGTTTCTGCAAATAGCCGCGATGGATTGAGAACTGAGGCACATCATAGCCTGCATCGACGCCGCGGGGCTCGCGCCAGATTTCCTGGCCCTGCCGTGTAGCGTAAATCAGCTCTCGGGTGCGGATGCCGGTGGCGTCCAGCGCGGGCAGAAGGCCGATTTCAGCCAGTTCGCGGATGGCGTGCGGAAGGACATTGATACCAACGCCCAGTTCACGGACTTCCGGTGCTGCTTCGAAAATCTGGCAGTCAATGCCTCGTGCGTGCAGCATCAATGCCATCGTGAGGCCACCGATGCCCCCTCCGACGATAATCGCTTTCATTCGCGGTTCCCTTTTTCGTGGCTGCTCTTTGGCGCCTGGGACCAACGATAAAAGCGGAAACAATGGTGTCTATCACCAAAACGCCATTCCTAACAGGAAACCGCCAGAAACGCGCTTTCGTGCAAAATTTTCGTGGCGCTTGCGCTCTCGCTCCAGCGTGATACTTTAATCTTAAAATAAAATGCTCTCTAAATGAGATACGGGGAATATCGTGATGCCGACTACGAGCTATATGCACAGGCTTTCGCCGTCCATCGATTCGTTCCAAGACACCATGTCGGGTCTCCTCAGGCCTTGCCGCATCTCGAAGAAATCCAGCCGGACCTACCGGACGGAAGTTTCACATGGGCGCATGCGTCCCTTCGGCCTGACTGCGATCCGCATTGGCGGCCATGCCCGCATCGAAGTTGAAGCGCATAACGACATGACTTTGTTGCAGGTTCCGTTGCAGGGCATCTTCGTCTCGCGCGACCGGCGCGGTGACGAGCTGTTGTATCAGTCCGGCATGAATGCGCAGCTGGTCGACGCGCATTCGGCGATTGATCTCGAATTTCACCCTTCCACGCGCATGCTGATCTTCAGCCTGAACGATACTCAGATCGACATTCTGGGGGGCAAGGAATTCATCGAGCGGTTTACCCATAACAAGCGCGTCGTATCCTTCGATACTCTGGTGGGGCATGCCTTCTATCAGCTGGCGCATTTCGTCATAAACGAAATCGAGAAGGATAAGGAAGCATTTTTCCATGGCGGTCTGTCGGAGCGTCTCGAAGACAGCCTGATGGCATCGCTTGCAGCGGCGCTCGACACGCAGCCGCGCGCAAGGCCGCTGACGAGTGCGGTTCCGAGCTATGTCCAGCGTGCTGAAAAATTCATGCTCGACAATCTCGACAAGCAGCTGACCTTGCAGGAGCTTGTCGATGCAACGGGCACCAGCGCACGTACCTTGCACCGCACATTTCGCAGTGTCCGGGGCAACACGCCGCTCGGCGTGTTCAAGAACATGCGGCTGGACAAGGTGCATGCGGAGCTTGTCCGCGGCCATGCCGGGCCGGGGGATATCACGCGTATCGCCATGGCCTGGGCTTTCAATCATATGGGCTTGTTTTCAGCGGATTACCGACAGCGCTTCGGCTATCTCCCATCGGAAACCGTGCGCCGCGCGCAATGATCCTTCGGTAGAAACGCCTCGGGCGGCACCCGTATATTGAATTTCCGGTTGGATTGTGGTGCTGCACGCCGCCAACCTCAGGCGTGCCTGTGCCGGGAGCAAAGCCCCGGGGCCTGCTCGGCGAGCATATGTTCTTGCAAATCAGAAACACTATCACTGCCGACCGTATAGACGGTAGGACGGCCGGTCGGTTACCTTGGCTCTTGAGATTTGAACCGGAGATGAAGCCTTCATGATCAAGGGTATAGCGCTGCTATTGTTGTTTCAGCTGCTTGGCGAAAGCTTTATCTTCATGAGCGGGCTTCCTATACCGGGCCCCGTTGTGGGGCTCGTGCTTCTGTTCGTTGCCATGCAACTGTGCAAGATATTCGACTGGGGTATCTTTGCCGAAGCAGAAACGGCGGCCGATGGTTTTCTCGGTAATCTCGGCCTGCTTTTTGTCCCGGCGGGGGTCGGAGTGGTGGCTATGTGGAGCCAGATTCAGGGGCAGGCCACGGCAATTCTGGCTATCGTGGTGATCTCGGCAATTCTCACATTGGCGGTGACGGTCTGGACCTTCATTCTTGTGCAACGCTTCATGGGGCGGAGGTAGCGTCATGAAACATCCACTGGAACTATGGGTTTACCTTTCAGCATCACCTTTGCTGTGGCTCACTCTCACATTATGCGCATGGATCGTGGCGACGCATATTTCCGTTCGACTGAAGCGCCATCCATTGGCCAATCCTGTACTGATTTCCATTGTGCTGCTTTCCAGCCTGCTTGTGATTTTTGATGTTCCCTATGGACGATTCTTTGAAGGAGCTCAGTTTATCCACTTCCTGCTCGGTCCAGCCACAGTAGCCATCGCCGTGCCTCTATTCCGCCAATGGCATCAGGTGCGGCAAGCGCTGATCCCAATGGGAGCAGCGCTGGTCGTCGGCTCCTTCTTTGCGGTTCTTTCCATTGTGGTGATGGGTAAATGGGCCAATCTCTCCAATGAAGTGCTGATTTCTTTTCTGCCAAAATCCGCAACTGCCGGGGTTGCCATGGCGATCTCTTCCACACTTGGCGGCACACCGTCGCTAACCGCGGTATTGGTCGTACTTACCGGTATCATCGGCGCACTTGTCGTCACCCCTTTCATGAATGCCATGCGGATAAGGGACTACGCCGCACGTGGATTTGCTGTTGGGCTGACGTCGCACGGGATCGGAACTGCACGTGCTTTCGATGTCGATGAGACGGCTGGGCTCTTCGCCGGGATTGCCATGGCGCTGAACGCTATTGCAACGTCACTCGTTGTGCCGCTGCTCGTCAAATTGTTCCTCAGCTGAAACGCCGACGCGGTATTCCAGCAGGTTGCTGATTGATACTAAAGCGTATTCCGAAAAATGTGGAACGGTTGTCGGAACGAGATGCGTGTTGAAGCAAACCGTTAGAGCTTCTCATAGCCACGCGAGCCGTTTGGCTCGCTGGCTGGCATATGGAGACGAAGTAATATAAGCCTATATACGTCGTGAGAGCAGTTGATTTACTGCTTGATAGCCTCAGCCTGAATTTCAAGCTTGACCATCTTGGCCATGCCTTCCTTTACAAGGAAGTCCACGCCCCATTGGGTGCGATCGATAGTTGCTTCAAAATCGCCACCACAGACTTCTGCCTTGAAGATTGGGCTCTGGTAACAACCGAACTTGGTGGCCGTGAGCTGGATTGGCAGTGTCTTTCCCTTCATGGTCAGATCGCCATCCACCGATACCAGCTTGTTTTCATCAAAATTCCACTTGGTCGACTTGAACTCAATGGTCGGGAACTTTTCCGCGTCCAGCATGTCAGCACCTGTCACGTGCTTATCAAATGCGGCCATGCCTGTATTCAGCGTCTTTACGGGAATTGAAATATCCATCTTCCCATCCATGGTTTCAGGATCGAACGAGATATCGCCGTTGATTTCATAGAAACCGCCGCTGTTTGTCGATGTATTGAAGTGATCAATATAGAAAACAGCTTTTGTATGTGTTGGGTCCAGTTTGTAATCCGCAGCCTGGGCAGCCGAGACTGACAGCAACGAGGCTAAGAGTGGCAGTACGAACTTTCTCATGTCCATTTCCTTGTCGAGATTTAGCCGTGAAGCGTGAATACAGTGATCGCTTCGATGCCTTTGTAAGTAGCTGTGGGGCGCAACGCTGTGTAGTTCGGATTTCGGTACTCAATGTCCTATAAATAGGACGGTTGCTTGCGTTGAAGCGGGAACTGCAGCAGATACAGCCGGGATCAAAGGAATTTTCCTGGCAGCTTTGGCCGGCGCATGAAGAGTGTTGCGAGCGCTGCAAGAGCAATGGCAAGACCGATCATGACGAACATGTCGCTGTAGGCCAGCACGAAAGCCTCCCGTTGAACGGTTGTGGCGAGCATGGCGGTGGCTTGGGCAGTCACCGTCGTCGGATCGCTGTTGTGAGCTTCCAGCATGGCTGCGGTTCGGTCGATGCGACCCTGCACATCCGCAGCGCCACGTTCCAGATGCAGGCCAAGCAGATTGGAATGCAGCTGCTCCTGCATGCGTGTGAATGTACTGACCGCAGCAAGGCCAATGGCTGTGCCAACCGTGCGAACGATATGAACAAGGGAAGCAATCCACGGTATTTCCCTGACGCTGATGTCTTCCGTTATCAGAACCATCAAGGGTATGGCGGTGAATGGTGCGGCGATGGACTGCACGAACAGCGAAGGCAATATCTGATCCGACGTCCATAGATGCGTGAGATCGGACAGCATAAGAACGCCTGCGCCGAACAGCATCAGCCCGAAAGCTGCCAGACTGCGCGGATCCATCCGGTAGGCTAGCCAGGCCACGAATGGCGTCAGAGCGATCTGCGGCAAAGCGGAGACCCAGAACATCGTGCCGCTTTCGAGCGCGCGATAGCCCTGAATACGGATCAGGTATTGCGGCAGCAGATAGGCAGAGGTCATCAGCCCGATGCGCATGGCGAACATCAGGAACAGGCTGAAGCCTATATTGCGTCTGGCAAGCAGACGCGGGCTGACCACCGGGTCCGGATGCCGCAATGCATGGATGAGATAAATGCTCAGAAAGAACAGGGCCGAAGCCAGCAGACCCACGATCAATCCCGATCCGAGCCAGTCGAGGCGATTGCCCTGATCGAGTGCCGTTACCAATGCAGCGAGCCCGAAAGACAGCGCCAGCAGACCAAAACCGTCATGCCTGCGAAAGCGCAGGAATTTGATAGGATCGTTGGCAAGCCCGTAGGCTCCCGCCAGCAGTGTAAGACTGCCGGGTATGATATTGATCCAGAACAGATATTCCCATGACAGATGAGTAATTACCCACCCCTCGATACTGACAGCGAGGTTTGGCGTCAGTGACGAAGCCAGCGCATAGAGCGACAGGCCGTAAAGCCGCAAATGCTGCGGCAGATGCCGCATGATCACGGCATAAGCCATCGGCATCAGGATACCTGCACTCAGGCCACGTATCGCCTGAATGCTGATCAGGGTCTGGAGATCGGGACTGAATGGGGCCGCCAAAGATGCAATCGTGAAGATGAGTGCTCCGATCATGACCCCGCGAGCGGGCGAGAGGATCGAGCGCAGCCAGACGGCGGATGGTATGGCGGCCACTTCGGCAACGACATAAGCCGTCGTCAGCCAGCTCGCCTCATCCATGCCAACACCAAGCGCTCCACGAATATCGGCAAGCCCGATATCGGTGAGGCGCGAGTTCAACAGGGATGTCGTTGTGCCAAGCAGGACGGCGGCGACGCCGATCAAAGCCCGCATGTCGGGTAGGCTTGTGGGGCGCGATTGGGCAGAACCCTGAACGGTCGTAGCGGTGGACATGGCTTTTCGGCTCCTGCCGCCTGCCGTCTCAAACGAAGTTTCGCGGCAAGCGGCTCAATTAGCTATTTGATGAGACTGGCTGTTGTCTCAATGCTCTGGTCTGTATGCACGGTTGCCACGACCGACATGCCCGGGCGAAGCAGTTCGTCGAGTTCACCATTCTGTTCAAGCGCGATGCGCACGCCGACGCGCTGGGCCACTTTGGTGAAATTGCCGGTCGCGTTGTCCGGTGGCAGCAGGCTGAATTCCGATCCGGTTGCCGGTGACAACCGCTCCACATGACCGCGCAGTTCCTTGTCCGGGAATGTATCGACCGTCACGCTGACAAGCTGTCCCGGCCTGAACTTAGCCAGCTGCGTTTCCTTGAAATTAGCGACGACATAAAGCTTCGAGACAGGAACGACGGAAACGAGTTGCGACCCGGCCCGCACATATTGTCCTTCGCGCGCGCCGCTGACACCCACAACGCCATCCATCGGTGCTGTGATACGGGTGCGATCCAGGTCGATCTGCGCGAGCCGCAATGCAGCCTGCTGATTGGACAGTTCAGCCTGTGCCTGGTCGGATTGGCTTGCCAGAACGTCCAGCTTCTGACGCTCGGCTGCTATTTCGGCCTGTTTTTCTGCAATCTGCGCTTCGATGCGTTTGACGTCGGCAATCGCGGCTTCCAGCTTTTGCGCTGTCGACCAGCCGTCTTTCGTCAGAGATGTCTGGCGGCGACCTTCACTGACGACACGCTCGCGGTCGGCGTTGAGCGCCGCCAGTCCGGCTTCCGCCTGCTCGATCAAACGCTGCTGCAAGGTGATGTTGCTCTGTGCGTTGCGGATTGTGGCCTGGGCGGCGGCTACGCTTGCCTTGGCCTGATCCACCTGTGCCTGATACTGGGTCGGATCGATCTGCATCAGCAATTGTCCGATCTTGACGTGCTGGTAATCCTCCACCAGCAGGCGCACGATACGCCCGCCAACCTCAGCGCTGACCGGCGTTGTGTCGGCACGCAGATAGGCATTGTCGGTCGTCTGGTTGGTCATGCCTGCTACCCAGCTTCCCCAGCCAAGCGGAATGACGATGGCAAGACCGATCCCAGCGACAATCACAGATGCGCGGGCAAGGCTGAGATATGTTCGGCGCCGGGCCTTTCCTGCGATTTTGGGGAGCTCCGGCTTGTCCTTGACTGGAGCTGGCTGCTGAAAGAGAACAACTGGCTTGTTCATAACACGCAGTTCCTGAGTTGATTGTTTGAATCTATACCCGACTGTGAGAACCAAAAGGCGAAGCCGCGGCTTCGCCTTCAGTTTTGACATGGGATGAGTATCGTTAGTTCTGGAAGCTGGAAGGTGAAGCATCGCCGAAGCGATGTGCCGAGCCGTTCTCTGTGACCTCTTTTGCAGGAACGATCGCCGCCGTGCTGGTGAAGTCGAGCTTGAGGAACGAAGAGTTCCCATTCCGTCCGGGCAGAACAAATGCCTTGTCCTGTGCGGCCATGGCTTCCGGCTGGCCGACGAATGGGTTTTCAGCCAGAGCGGCACTGGTGCTGAGAACAATTGCGGTAATAGCAAAAGCGATCTTTTTCATTTTCTGTCTCCTTGTGACTTTGTTTTGGCTTGTGAAAATCAAAGCCGTTTGATGGAGCGAATATGGTACGCCCCCTTTCATGATTGAAATGATTTGTTATAATTTGAATTATGAGCAGGATTCATAATATCGACCTCAATCTGATCCGTGTCTTCAACGCGTTGATGGAAGAGCGGAACGTGACCAAGGCCGGGGAGAGGCTCAATCTCACCCAGTCGGCGGTCAGTCATGCTCTTGGAAAATTGCGTCAGCTGCTGTCAGATGAACTGTTCGTGCGCGGCCCACAGGGTATGAATCCGACACCACGCGCCGAAGAGCTGTCGCAGCCGCTGCGTTCGGCTCTTGCTGACATATCGGCAGCACTTTCACCAGTTCAGTTCGATCCCGCCACGGCGGATATGAGCTTTGTGGTTGCCACTTCCGATTTCTATATCGGCACGCTCTTTCCTGCCGTCATGGAGCGGCTCGAAAAGGAAGCGCCGGGCATCCGGCTTTGGCTTCGATTGTTCAATGATCTCAATCTGGTCGAAGAGCTGGATCGCGGAACCCTGCATCTCGTTGTCGGTGCTTTCGGACGCGTTCCCAGCCGTTTCAGGCGGGAGCCACTGGTATCCGTCGATAATGTCTGGATCATGCGCAAGGGCCATCCGGCTTCTTCCGGCCCGCTGACAATTGAAACACTCGGGCAGTATCCGCATATTGACGTCTTGTTGTCAGGTCGTGCGGCAATGGAAGCTGCCGGCATGCAAGAGCAGGAAGGCCTTGAGCGAGCGTTTGTAACCAGCAATCCGCCATTTCTTGAGGGGCTGCTACGGGAGGTCGGTCTGTCACGCCGTATTGGCGCAACGGTTTCCCTCATTCTTGCCGTACCGCCGCTTGTCGCGGCGACCAATATGATCGCCCTGTTACCGCGCAGTGTCGCGGAAACCTACAAAGATACTTACGGTCTCGTTCTGCATGAGGCGCCCTATCCGTTGCCAGCCACTCAGATCAACATGCTGTCGCACAATACTTTCGGGGCGCATCCGGCTGTTGCCTGGCTGCGTTCTGTTCTGCGCGAAGCGATAACAGCTTCCCAAGCCTGACTCATCAGAAATGACAAAAACGCCGGGCTATAACCCGGCGTTCTCTTGCAACGTTCCAACCGACAAGCAAAGTTCGCTTACCGAAATTGTCGCGGCGGCTTATTTGCCGGATGCCATCGTGTTGTAGCTGGTGATCAGGTTGCGATAATCTGGAATGTGGTTTGCAAACAGCGTACCCAGACCTTCAATATCGTTGCGCCAGTCGCGATGCAGTTCACAGGCAACGCCGAACCAGGTCATCAGCTGCACACCGGCTGCACTCATGCGGTCCCATGCCGAATGGCGGGTCACTTCATTGAAGGTGCCCGACGCATCAGTGACGACAAAGACGTCGAAACCGGCTTCGATAGCGGACAATGCCGGGAAAGCCACGCAGACTTCGGTCACGACACCAGCGATGAGCAACTGCTTCTTGCCGGTAGCCTTCACCGCCTTGACGAATTCCTCATTGTCCCAGGCGTTGATCTGGCCGGGGCGAGCGATATAAGGCGCATCGGGGAATGTTTCCTTCAGCTCCGGCACCAATGGGCCATTCGGGCCGTTTTCAAAACTGGTGGTCAGAACAGTCGGCAGTTTGAAATACTTGGCGAGATCGGCCAGCGCCAGCACATTGTTCTTGAATTTGTCCGGGTCGAAATCCCGTACCAGCGACAGCAGACCGGTCTGGTGATCGACGAGAAGAACAGCAACATCATCCTTGTTGAGGCGTACATATGGCTTGGTCATCGACGTTTCCTTTCAGGAAGTCAGAGGATAGATCGCCACCCGTATATTCGTGTAACGTTTGGCGTTGGTGGAATGAATGAAAGCTATCCCGGCAACGAAAAGCGCAAAAGATTGTCAAAATCGACGCTGCGTTCTATTAATGGAACGATGGAAGACCTGAACGACCTCTATTACTTTGTGCAGGTGGTTGATCATGGCGGCTTCGCGCAGGCAGGCCGCGCCATCGGCCTGCAAAAATCGAAACTGAGCCGCCGTATCGCGATTCTGGAGGAGCGGCTGGGCGTCCGCCTAATCCAGCGCTCGTCGCGCCATTTTTCCGTTACCGATATCGGACGTGAATATTACCGCCGCTGTCTGGCAGTTCTGGTTGAAGCGGAAGCTGCCACTGCTTTCATCGCGCAACATCGCGACGAGCCGCAAGGCGTGGTTCGGTTAAGCTGCCCGACAGCGCTGATTTCATTCCAGTTCGGGGCGTTGTTTGCCAAGTTTCTCACAGCCTATCCGAAGGTGGACCTGCATCTGGAAAGCACCAACCGCCGTGTTGACGTGATCGGCGAACGTTTCGATGTTTCCATCCGCGTGCGGTTTCCGCCGCTGGAGCAAACCGACCTTCTGATGCGCAAACTGGACGACAGTTCGCAGTATCTGGTCGCGCGGCCGGGCTTCCTCAATGAACCTGTGACCACACCGGCTGATCTGGTGGGGCTACCAAGCCTTGCATGGACATCAGCCTCCCATAATTATGAATGGCGGCTTGAGAAGCACAATGGCGAGCGCGCCGTCATTCCGCACCGTCCCCGCTTCCTGACTGACGACATGGCTGCCTTGCGCGATGCCGCGCTCGACGGTGCCGGGATCGTGCAGCTGCCAACCATGATGATCTGGCGTGACCTTGCCGCAGGCACATTGGTGCCTGTCTTGCCCGAATGGCGCCCGGCCGCGGGTATCGTCCATGCTGTATTTCCATCCAGACGTGGCTTGCTGCCTTCGGTGCGTACCCTGATCGACTTTCTGGCGCGGGAATGTGCCGTTCAGCGCAAGGCCATCGACGAAACTATTCTTTAGCCAGCGGTAGACGATACGTCGGAGAAGGTCTCTGGGTCGTCATGACCTGTGTTCGCTTGCGGATAAAGCGGCATACTCTTCGACCAAAAAATCGAGAAGCGCGCGCACCGAAGGCAGCGGGCCACGCCGCGAGGGAAAGGCAGCATGGATGATGCCGCTGCGGGGTACCCAGTCGGGCAGAAGATCAATCAACCGCCCAGCCTTTATATCATCCCGGACAACCATTGTGGGAAACTGGCAAACGCCGATGCCTTGAAGAGCGGCCAGCCGCAGCGCAACCATATCTTCCGTGATCAGCAGCGGTTGATAGGGAATTTCAGCCGTCGTGCCGTTCGGACCAAGCAGGTTCCATTCAAAACTGTTGTGGGATGATCCCCAGGCAAGGCCGGGCATGTCGACGAGGTCGGCGGGGACGGCGTTGCATCCCTCCTTGACGAATACAGGGCTTGCCACCAGTCGTTGCTCGCTTTCCGCCAGCTTGCGGATGACGAGATCGCTATCCTCGAGCGGTGGAAAGCGGACGCGGATCGCGAGATCGAAGCCTTCGCGGATAACATCCACGCGCCGGTTTGTGCTTTCCAGATGTATTTTCACCTTTGGGTAGCGCGCCATGAAACGGGCGATCATCTCACCGACCTGGAAATAAATGACCGATGCCGGGCAACTCACGCGCACCGTGCCTTGCGGTTCCGTGCGCATTCTGTCGATCACATCCAGTGCGGCATCGGCCTCAACCATCATCGCCAGACAATGGCGATAAAATTCCTGGCCGATATCTGTCACGGCAAATTGTCGGGTGGTGCGCTGGATAAGCCTGACACCGAGATCATTTTCCAGCAGGGCGATCCGGCGGCTTAGCCTGGAGCGCGGCATATCCAGTTTTCGGGACGCAGCGGAAAAGCCGCCTTGCTCCACGACTTCCACATAAAGCCGCATATCGTTGAGATCAGCCATGGCCGGGCCTTTCATTGTCCTGTTTTCAGGACAGTATAGCCTGAACTTCGATCTACCGGTCAATTTGTTCCAGATTTATTTTGCTCTCAGACAGTCAATTCAGTGTCCGCAAGGCAACGAAATAAATCGGGAAGATCGAGATGAGACAGGTTATCGGCATTTACAGCAGCTCATCGCCCCATTGGGTGGGTGATGGATTTCCGGTTCGCTCCATGGTTTCCCATGCGACAATGGGCGAACACATCAGTCCCTTCTTGCATCTTGATTATGCCGGGCCGGAACAGTTTGCACCCACGGCAACCCCGCGCGGTGTTGGCAGCCATCCCCATCGCGGTTTTGAAACCGTGACCATTGTCTATCAGGGCGAAGTTGAACATCGCGATTCCACTGGAAGCGGAGGCATGATCGGTCCCGGTGATGTACAATGGATGACTGCTGCCGCCGGGATTTTGCACGAGGAGCGCCATTCGAAGGCGTTTACCGAACAGGGAGGCACGCTGGAAATGGTGCAGCTCTGGGTCAACCTGCCTGCCAAGGACAAGTCCGCGCCCGCCGCTTACCAGACGGTGCTCGATCGGGATATTCCGACCGTGGCCCTGCCGGATGAAGCTGGAATTGTCCGTGTCATAGCCGGGAACTATGCCGGACATGCCGGACCAGCACGCACCTTCACGCCGATTGATCTATGGGACCTGCGCCTGAAACAGGGCGGAAGCGTTGTGTTTGATCTTCCCGATCAACATACGACCGGCCTGGCAATCTTGCGCGGAACGATCACCGTCAACGGCAACAGATCGGCACGGGATGCGCAATTCGTTCTGCTCGACCGAAAAGGTGGAAGTTTCGAGGTTACGGCTGACAGCGACGCAACCGTCCTTCTGCTGAGCGGCGAACCGCTTGAAGAGCCCGTCGCCATGCGTGGCCCTTTCGTCATGAACACAAATGAAGAATTGCAGGATGCTTTCGCGGATTTCCGAACAGGGAAATTCGGCACCATTCCTGCCTAATCCATTCCCCTGGTGTCAGTATGAACCACGGGTATCCCCGGACCGGAAATGCTTTCGGCCCTGAATACGTCCAAGCCTGAAGAAGGAGACTTAAAATGAGCAGCCCAGCTAACTTTAATGGCCAGCGTCCGGTTATCGACCCCAACGACGCCGTCATGCTTCTGATCGACCATCAGAGCGGCCTGTTTCAGACCGTCGCAGACATGCCGATGCCTGTTTTGCGCAATCATGCGACCGCGCTTGCCAAGATGGCCACGCTGACCAAGATGCCGGTTATCACCACGGCATCCGTGCCGCAGGGCCCCAATGGTCCGCTGATCCCCGAGATTCATGAGAACGCCCCTCATGCCAAATATGTAGCGCGCCGCGGCGAGATCAACGCATGGGACAATCCGGATTTCGTTGCTGCCGTGAAGGCTACGGGCCGCAAGACCCTGATCATCGCAGGCACCATTACCAGCGTTTGCATGGCCTTCCCGGCAATCAGTGCCGTTCAGGATGGTTACAAGGTTTTCGCCGTGGTGGACGCATCCGGAACCTATTCCAAGATGGCGCAGGAAATTACGCTCGCTCGTGTTGTTCAGGCCGGTGTCGTGCCGATGGATACGGCTGCGGTGGCTTCGGAACTCCAGAAGACATGGCATCGTGACGATGCGCAGGAATGGGCCAATGTCTACACCAAGATTTTCCCTCCCTACCAGCTTCTCATCGAAAGCTACTTGAAGGCGCAGGAAGTCGAAAAGAACCACGAACAGCTCGATTCACAGCGTGGCTGATTGTGACCAAAATACAAAAGGGCGGCAGGTTAACTGCCGCCCTTCTTCTTGTCCTCAAGTTGATATGAAAACCGCATTGCGCAATGAATGTACGCAATGCTTTTCAATGTTCAGCCTGTCGTGTCATCCCACGGATTTCCCGACAGTTTTATGCGCAAGGCTTACTTCTGCCAGCTCTTGACCAGTTCATCGTAATTGACCGTAACCGGCTTTTCTTTTTCGTTCTCGATCTTCAGTTGAGGAGCGAGGTTGCCCTTGGAAACGGCATCCTTGTTCCAGTACTCGATGTCATGTTCCTCGGCGAGCTTCGGTCCAATGTCGCCCTGTACCCCCGCACGTTCCAGACGCGAGAGAACTTTTTCCTGTTCGGCGCAAAGTGAATCCATCGCTTCCTGTGCCGTTTTTGCACCCGACGATGCATCGCCGATCGCCTGCCACCAGAGCTGAGCCAGCTTTGGATAGTCAGGCACGTTGGTGCCGGTTGGCGACCACTGGACGCGGGCCGGCGACCGATAGAACTCGACCAGACCGCCGAGCTTCGGTGCCCGATCCGTGAAGCTCTGATGATGGATGGATGAGTCGCGGATGAAGGTCAGACCCACATGGCTCTTTTTCACATCGACCGTCTTGGACGTCACGAACTGCGCATAGAGCCAGGCAGCCTTGGCCCGGTCATCCGGGGTGGACTTCATGAGGGTCCAGGAACCCACGTCCTGATAGCCAAGCTTCATGCCGTCCTTCCAGTAGACGCCATGCGGGGAGGGGGCAACACGCCATTTCGGCGTGCCATCCTCGTTCACGACGGGCAGGCCGGGCTTGGCCATATCGGCAGTGAAAGCCGTGTACCAGAAAATCTGCTGGGCGATGTTGCCTTGCGACGGAACCGGGCCGGATTCGGAGAAGGTCATGCCTTGAGCTTCTGCCGGAGCATAGGCCTTGATCCAGTCGAGATATTTCTGGATGGCGTAGACCGAAGCTGGTCCATTGGTGTCGCCGCCGCGGGCTACGCATGAGCCGACCGGACGCGACTGTTCATCAACCTTGATACCCCATTCATCGACCGGCAGACCGTTTGGCAGTCCCTTGTCACCGTTGCCAGCCATGGAAAGCCACGCATCGGTAAAACGCCAGCCGAGAGACGGGTCCTTCTTGCCATAGTCCATATGGCCGTAGACCTTTTTGCCGTCGACATCGCGACCGGTGAAGAACTCGGCGATGTCCTCATAGGCAGACCAGTTGACCGGTACGCCAAGATCGTAGCCGTACTTGGCCTTGAAGTCGGCCTTGTTCTTCTCGTCGTTGAACCAGTCGTAGCGGAACCAATAGAGGTTTGCGAACTGCTGGTCGGGAAGCTGGTAGAGCTTCTTGTCCGGAGCCGTCGTGAACTTGCTGCCGATGAAATCGTCCAGATCGAGGCCCGGATTGGTGACATCCTTGCCTTCATTGGCCATGAAGTCGGTGAGGTTGCGGACCTGCTGATAGCGCCAGTGCGTGCCGATCAGATCGGAGTCGTTGACCCAGCCGTCATAAAGATTCTGGCCGGTCTGCATCTGGGTCTGAATTTTTTCGACGACGTCGCCTTCCTGAATAAGGTCATGCGTGACCTTGATGCCGGTGATGGCGGTAAATGCGGGCGCCAGCACCTTCGATTCATAATCATGGGTGGTCAGCGATTCCGAAACGACCTTGATATCCATGCCCTGGAAAGGCTTGGCCGCATCGATGAACCACTGCATTTCCTTTTCCTGATCGGCGCGCGACAGGGATGAAAGGTCGCCAATTTCCTTGTCGAGAAATTGCTTCGCCTCATCCATTCCCGCTGAAGCTGCACCTGTCATTGCCAGCACGATAAGTGCTGTAGTCGTCATTAGATGCCGTCGCATGTTGATCCTCCCAAAGCTTGCGAGTGCATTGCATATCGACTTCCGGGCGCGGTTTGTCCCCCGAGCCCATTTTGCGCGGAGCGGAAGGTTTCCGCTCCGGATTTCTCACACAAAGCGGAATACGCCGATGGCGTAGACCACTGAAATGGCAAGAGCCCACCAGAGGTTCGGACCAACCAGCCCGAGCCATGCCAGATTGATGAATGCGCTGCCGAGGAGCGAGATAAACAGGCGGTCGCCACGTGTTGTCTCGAAGCGCAGGATACCGTTGCGCGGCGAGCCGCCAGGCGAGATATATTCCCACACGCCCATGCCCAGCAGCAGAAATGCTATGGCGCAGAAAAATGCCGCCGTCTGCCAGGTCCAGGCCATCCATGAAAAGTCGGGCATATGAAACATCGTCATACCCTCCCCAGGGCAAAGCCCTTGGCGATGTAATTGCGAACAAACCAGATCACCAACGCACCGGGTATCAGCGTCAGAACACCCGCCGCAGCGAGCAGCCCCCAGTCCATACCTGCAGCAGAAACGGTGCGTGTCATCGTGGCTGCAATGGGTTTCGCGTCTGTCGTCGTGAGCGTGCGGGCGATGAGCAATTCCACCCATGAGAACATGAAGCAGAAGAAGGCTGCCACGCCGATGCCGGATGCGATCAGGGGCATGAAGATCTTCACGAAGAACTTTGGAAACGAATAGCCGTCGATATAGGCTGTCTCGTCGATTTCCTTCGGTACGCCCGACATGAAGCCTTCCAGAATCCACACCGCCAGCGGCACATTGAACAGACAATGCGCCAGTGCGACCGCGATATGCGTATCGATGAGCCCGAATGCCGAATAGAGCTGGAAGAACGGCAGGGCGAACACCGCCGGAGGCGCCATGCGGTTGGTCAGGAGCCAGAAGAACAGGTGTTTGTCGCCCAGAAATCGGTAGCGCGAGAAGGCATAGGCTGCAGGCAGCGCCACCGAAACCGAAATCACCATGTTCATGACCACATAGATGATCGAGTTGATGTAACCCGAATACCAGGCGGAGTCGGTGAAGATGGCGCGATAGTTCTGCAGTGTTGGCTCATGCGGAAAGAGCGTCAGCGACGTCAGGATTTCCTGATTGGTCTTGAAGCTCATATTGATGAGCCAATAGATCGGTATCAGAAGCAGAACGATATAGATTGTCGGTATCAGCCAGCCGAACCGCGACCTCTCACGTCTGCTAGATTTTTGTCGGACTGCGTTTGAGACCGGTGCAATTGCAGGTGCACTGCCCACCGAAGTTCCCTGTATGGCGTTCATCTCACACCTCCTGATCGTGGCTGGTCATGACGGTGTAGAACACCCATGACAGCAGCAGGATGATGAGGAAGTAGATCAACGACATCGCCGCCGCCGGTCCAAGATCGAACTGACCCAGCGCCATCTTGACCAGATCGATCGACAGAAATGTTGTCGAATTGCCCGGTCCACCGCCCGTCACCACGAAGGGCTCGGTATAAATCATGAAACTGTCCATGAAACGGAGCAGGACGGCGATCAGCAGAACGCGCTTCATCTTCGGCAGCTGGATGTAACGGAACACTGACAACCGCGAGGCTCCGTCGATTCTGGCTGCCTGATAATAGGCATCCGGAATGGATACGAGACTTGCATAGCACAACAGCACGACGAGGCTGGTCCAGTGCCATACGTCCATGATGATGATCGTCACCCAGGCGTCGAACGGATCGTTGACATAGTTGTAGTCCAGCCCCAGCCAGTTGGCGTAATAGCCGAGCAGGCCGATGTCGCTGCGTCCGAAAACCTGCCAGATCGTGCCGACCACGTTCCACGGGATCAGCAGGGGCAATGCCATGGTGACCAGACAGACGGGGACCCAGAAGCCCTTTTTGGGCATGTTGAGCGCAATCAGGATGCCGAGCGGTATCTGGATCGCGAGGACGATGAACGAGAAAATGAGATTGCGCCAGAGCGCATCCCAGAAACGACCGGAATGAAGGATTTGCTCGAACCAGTCCGTCCCGGCCCAGAAGAACTGGTTGTTGCCGAACGTATCCTGCACCGAATAGTTCACCACCGTCATCAGTGGAATGACGGCGGAAAAGGCGACCAGCACCAGCACCGGCAAGACCAGAAACCAGGCTTTGTTGTTCCAGCTTTTTTCCATGGTCAGCCCTCCATTCCCACGCGCCAGGAATCCGCGAATATGCCGATTGCCTTCGGATCGAAGGTCACGCGCGGTTCGGCTGGTATCTCGTCGTCCTCGCCGATCACGACGGCGAGTTTCTGCCCCTCGAAGCCTGCCCGCACGATGCGGTAGCGCCCGATATCCTCGATCTTGTCGATGCGGATTGGCAGGCCTTCGCGACCGAGCCTGACAAATTCCGGACGGATGCCCAGTTCGATGCTTTTTGCATCACCAATCTGCGGTATGCCGGGCAGTGGAATGGCCTGCGCGCCGACTGTGGCAGTCTGGCCGTCGATCCGTGCTGGCATGAGGTTCATACCCGGCGAGCCGATGAAATAGCCAACGAATGTATGCTTCGGGCGCTCGAACAGTTCGGCAGGCGTGCCGATCTGCACTATTTCTCCGTTATGCATCACCACGACCTTGTCGGCGAATGTCAGCGCCTCCGTCTGGTCATGCGTGACGTAGACCATCGTGAAACCCGATTGGCGGTGCAAGCGTTTCAGCTGCGAGCGCAGCACCCATTTCATATGCGGATCGATAACCGTCAGGGGTTCATCGAACAGGATTGCGTTCACATTCGCGCGTACCAGTCCCCGACCGAGCGAAATCTTCTGTTTCTGATCTGCCGTCAGTCCGCGTGCGCGTCGCCCGGCAATGCCGCCGAGATCGGTCATTTCCAGAATATCCTTGACGCGACGTTCCACTTCCGCTTCTGGCATCCGTCGGTTGCGCAACGGAAAGGCCAGATTGTCGAACACGGTCATCGTGTCGTAGACGACGGGAAACTGAAAGACCTGCGCAATGTTGCGGTCCTCGGTGGCAAGGCCGGTTACGTCCTGCCCGTCGAAAAGGATTCGCCCCTCAGTCGGTTGCAGCAGGCCGGAAATGATGTTGAGCAGGGTTGTCTTGCCGCAACCGGACGGGCCGAGCAGTGCGTAGGCGCTGCCGTCCTCCCACTCGTAATTGACCATGTTGAGAGCGTATTCGCCTGCCGCTTGCGCCTTCGCGTTATAAGCGTGGCGGATATGATCGAGAGTGATACGTGCCATCGTCGCCCTCCTATGCCGCCAAACCAACCGTGCGGCCAACCGCGCGGCCAGTTTCATCGAATGCCATCAGGTGTCGCGTGTCGAGGTAGACCTCGATTTCGCGATCGGGCTCGACGATCTGGATACCGTGCGCCAGCATGACCCAGCGGTCGCCTTCGTAATCGAGATGGATGAAGCTTTCCGATCCGGCGATCTCGGATACCAGCGTGCGGGCCCGAATGGGAACCGTAGCGTTTTCCGTCGGACGGACCAGCAGATGATGCGGCTGAAACGCGATCGTCAGCGGACCGTCGCTTATATCAGCCAATTGGCTTGGTACGGCAATGGCCGGGCGGTCGGCGCGCAGGAAACGATCCCCCGACTTGACCATGCGTGCTGTGTTCAGGGGCGGATCGGCAAATGTTCGTGCCGTGACGAGGTCGAGCGGGCGGCGATAGACATCGATTGTGCGCCCGAACTGCGTGATGCGACCTTCCGAAAGTGCCGCCGTATTGCCGCCGAGCAGCAGGGCTTCCGAAGGTTCGGTTGTTGCGTAAACAAAGATCGCACCGGATTCGGCAAAGATGCGCGGCAGCTCTTCACGGAGTTCCTCACGCAGCTTGTAGTCGAGATTGGCCAGCGGTTCATCGAGGAGGACGAGATTGGCCTTTTTCACAATGGCCCGGGCAATCGCAGTGCGTTGTTGCTGTCCGCCGGAGAGGTTAAGCGGTGTGCGGTCCAGATAAGGCGTCAGCTTGAGAAGGTCCGCCGCTTTGCGAACCTCGCTGTCGATCTCCGACTGGGCCTTGCCAGCGATGCGCATGGGGGAAGCAATGTTTTCATAGACCGTCAGAGCCGGGTAATTGATAAACTGCTGGTAGACCATCGCCACATTGCGCTTCTGCACGGGCATGCCTGTAACATCCTGTCCGTCGAACAGGATCGAGCCTTCACTTGGCTTGTCCAGGCCCGCCATGAGGCGCATGAGCGAGGTCTTCCCGGACAAGGTCGGTCCGAGCAGGACATTCAGGCTCCCGCGAGGCAGTACCAGACTTGTCGGATGGATATGGGTGGCTCCACCAACCGTCTTCGAGATATTTCGCAATTCCAGCATATGTCCCGAGGCCTCCTCCAACCGTCGGAATTATTGCGCTTATTGGCAATTCCTCTCAATATGAACTTCCAGGGACTGTGCCTTATCCCTTATGAGCAATCCGTGTTCTGCGATCCGCTTCCACACTTTCTCAGGAAACATGCAAGTTCCAACGACAATCCGGGCACTGTTAACAGGATGTTTCCCAACGGATTTCATCCAGCTTAACACAACACCGAACCCGGCGCTCAACGAGCGCGAGCCAGCAGATGCGGCAGCGCGACCGTGATCTTTAACGCTTGAACAAACTCGGTTTGGATGACTTCGACAAGCACGTAGCTTGTCGCTTTGGCGATGGTGCCGAACGCCGTTATCGCCACTGTCCGAGAAGAGGGCATGCGCACTCGTAACTGACATGTTCCTCCCCCTGTTCACACGTTCGGCCATTGCGAGTGTGAAAGCCAAACAATGAAAATCGAAAACAAAAAGAAAGTCAAATGAAGATAATTGTTTCACTTGCGAAATGTGGGCGGACCGTCGCGAGCCATGTGAAATGGTAGCTGTCGGTATAGCTGCGGTCCGCGCAGAGCAGGTTTCCTGCAGCGGATACATATAAGCTCAAGTTACCCGCACGGAACCCGAAGGGTGCATTACACCTAAACAGATGTAGACAAATTACCGGCTCTTCTTTTGCGTCATTTGACGGCACAATAGCCATGGAGCCGAATATTTCTCAACACCATTGGGAATTGGGCCCGGCGAGGAGAAATGGTGATGAATGAACTACGTCCCATATCCAACGAGACCCTCACTGCAGGTGGTGTTCAAGGTACGTCTTTAACTATCGCAGCCGGACACCTGGCGCTCGTGCCAACATGGCTCCCTTTCGGTGTCGCTTCAGGCACAACCGGCAATTCCGCCGGAAGCGGTGGAATGGGACTGAGCGTCGGTGTGATAAGCAGCGACGCATCCGCTGTGTTCGTTCCGTCCAATACGGCAGTTGCCGGTCCGGGAGCCGGGGCGGGCGCGGACCAGTTCAACAATGCATTGATTAATCAGCATGTCGTTGAAATGGCTGGAATGGGGGGAGACGGCGGAAACGGCAACGCCGTGATCGGAGGTACAGAAGGCGCGACCTCCAATCATGCAGGAAGCGGTGGCGACGGGGTTTTCTTTGGCGGACTTGTCAGCTCCGACGTCGCGGTTTTTGCTCCCGTCAATGCTGCGGTTGCAGGCGGATCCAATTCCGTAGCGTCTGCCAACCAGACCAACAACGCTGCCTTCCTGCAAGGCGCGGACCAGATGGCGGGTATTGGAGGCTCGGGTGGAGACCATAATGCTGCCGGGTCTGTTTCGGCCTCTCCGATACATACAGACGCTGGAAATTCCTATTATTTCACCGGTGATAATTATGCGGGTCATGGTGGCGCGGGTGTTTTTGCCGGCACCATGATCGATGTGAACGTGGCGATTTTCTCCCCCATCAATATCGCTGTCGCTGCTGCTGGCGGCAATGCAGAGGCGCACCAGACAAACAACGTGATTTTCGATCAGGGCGGCACGCAGATTGCCGGGATCGGCGGTAATGGCGGCGGCTTCAACATGGCCTCGGACACAATTTTCACCGGCAATACAGCTGCAGGAAGCGGTGGTGACAGTGTTTCCCTGGGCAGTATGGTGGACGTGAATATCGGGTATTTCCACCCGATCAATATTGCAGTTCCCGCTGGCGGAACCGCTGATGCCCAGCAGTTAGACCATCTGCTTGTCGATCAGCATGCTCTACAGATTGCCGGTATCGGTGGTTCAGGCGGCTACGACAATCTGACCGACACAAGCCATGATGCGCTTCTTGCAAGCGACATTCTTGGCCTTCTTCACGCTTGATACATTCCGGTCTGGCCCACCCTAAAGTAGGTACCCGAATTTCTAGCTAGTCCCGCAACATCAACACGCGCACTCTTTGGAACGCGGTCGGTAACGCGATTTTGCCAATCTCTTATCTGGGAATGCCGACCACCAAGACTGATGTTCAATCCGAAACAGGGCTGGGGCTCAACAGGGAGGAATTAAACAATGCCTATTCCGAGAGTTTCCGACACAATCCATCTCAGTGACGTTTATGCAGGCGACGCTAATGCCGGTAACGGTGCTGACGGCTATAATTTTGGGAATATCAATTACAATCCAAGTGCAGTCGTGGCCAATACGCAAAACGTAACAGGCGCAGCCGTTGATGTGCATAGTGGCGATTCCCCCTGGTTAAACGCCACTTGGGACGCAGGCCATGCCGGAGATGGCGGCGGAGCCGATGCAGCGAATGGCTTTCTCGCCAACATCACCAACAATGGTGCAGGCGGTGCTGGCGGCGACGCGAATTCCAACGGCAGTCTGGGTTCTTCGAGCGGCGGCAATGTAGCAGCCGGTCAGGCGGACACCAGTGCCGTTCAATATACCGAACTTCTGGCCGACCAGCACGCAACGATCCTTGCAGGGGTCGGTGGCAACGGCGGCGATGGGAACATGGCTCGCGGCGGTGATATTTCCTCTGCGCTCGTGCACTCCAATCCGGAAACGACGACCACAACAACCACTACGACGACCAACGATATAGCGAACTTTATCGACAGCTTTAACGACAATTTTCACGATATCGATCTGAGCCACTTGCCGCTGTGATCGGCAATTGGGTTTTTCTGCGTAGTCGAGAAATCCGACTTGGGAGCGATGGTTGAAATCGTTGCTCCCCATTTTACCCGGAATTGCCGATACGCTGACATTGCCTCGCAGGCCAATGGGTATTGTGAACCTACGATAACAATGGAGATCTCGACGGAGACGACACATGACAGCGGCATTTACGCAAGCGCGCTATACGGTGACCCCATTGGTCGCTGCCTTGCGTCGGTGTGCCGGTGCCTTCGGTTTGGTCTTCGCCTATAGTTGCGGCTACAATATTTTTCTGCTTGCTCCCTCCCTCTATCTTCTTCAGATTTATGATCGTGTTCTGTCGAGCCGCAGTGTTGATACTTTGCTGATGCTGACGATCATCATCGCGATAGCCGTTATTGTCGGGTCTCTGTTCGATATCGTACGCCGCGCCGCGCTTTCCCGGATCGGTAGCTGGCTCGATCGTCAATTGCGTCCTGTCGTCATGAATGCATCCTTCGAATATGCGGCGCGCACCGATGCCGGAACAGCCGCTGAAAATTATCGTGACCTTTCCGTGTTGCGCCAGTTTCTGGATTCCCCATCATGTGCACTATTGTTCGATATTCCCTGGGCCCCAGTTTTTCTTGTGCTGCTTTTTCTGGTTCATCCGCTCCTCGGGTTTATCGGCTTGAGCAGTGCATTGTGCCTGCTGCTTTTGGCCTTGTTGAATGAATTCACGACGCGCGAATTGAATGAACAGGCAAATATTGCGCAGGCACGAAGCTATTCCCGCTTCACAATGGCTCTCAAATATATCGGTGTAATCCGCGCGATGGGGATGCAACATGGCGCGGCTCACCTCATTTACCGGGATGCCGAGGCTGTCAGAGCGGCTCAGGACGGGGTGGTACGTCGAACAGAGGTACTTCAGGCATTCTCGAAATCGGTGCGTGCGTTGACGCAAATTTTGATGATGGGAGCCGCGACATGGCTCGTCCTCCAGAACAACAGCAACCCCGGAATTATTTTTGTCGCCAGTCTGTTGCTGGGGCGTGGACTGGCACCTGTAGAAGGAGCCATAGGCGCGTGGCGGGCACTGGCTTTCGTGCGCGGCGCATTCAACCGCCTGAACAAGATGCTCACTCTGGTTGCACCCGGAGACAACAAGCGAACCATTCTGCTACCGGAGCCCAAGGGCCAGCTCGTTCTCGACAATGTCGGCTATCGGTTCCCCTCATCGGATCGGTTCATTCTGCGAGGCGTATCGTTTCAGGTTGCTCCTGGCGATTGTGTTGCCTTGATTGGCCCTTCTGGATCGGGCAAGTCGACTCTCGGACGAATTCTGGCCGGCGTTTCGCGGCCCACGTGTGGGTGTGCTCTTCTGGGTGGCATTGATATTTCACTGCTTCGCCATTGCGACAATGCCCGCCATATCGGCTATCTCCCGCAGGATATTGAACTTTTCGGCGGTGCGATCAAAGACGTCATCGGGCGGCTCGACAGCTCGGATCCGCGTAAGGTTATCGAAGCTGCCAAGCTCGTCGGACTGCATGAGACAATCATGCGATTGCCGCAGGGATACGAAACCGATATCGGCGAAGGTGGCGCCTTGCTTCTGCGGGCGCAACGCCAGCAATTGGGACTGGCGCGCGCAGCCTATGGCAACCCTCCTCTTGTGGTCCTTGATGATCCGAATTCCAGTCTCGACTATGAGGGTGAGCGGCTGTTGTTCGACGCCATAGAGCGCATGAAGTGCAGGCAAATTACAATTGTGATCATCACGCATCGAATGGGCATTCTGCCCGTGACCGACAAAATCGCTGTGATGCGCGACGGTATGGTGAGCGCTTTTGGAGATAGCGAGAAAATCTTCGATGCTTTCCTTCGCGTCCCCGCGAAAACTGGACCGTAAGGGATGCCTCGTCATGACCCTCGTTCCCATCGAACTCCCGGTGAAGGTAGCAAATGCGTTGAAGTATTCGCTGCTGCTGGCTCATTTGCGGGCAATACAGCTGAAGCTCCCGTCTTTCCCGCTGTTGCTGCCTGGGAAAAACACTTTGCCAACGCCGCTGACATCACGGCCAAGGCTGCGCGGCGTGGCCTGGACAGGCAACCTGCTCGTATTGATATTCGTTGCAGGCTTCGGAATATGGGCAGTTTTCGCACCGCTTAAAAGTGCGGCGGTCGCTGTGGGTATTGTCGAAGCGGAATCCAGCCGCAAGACCATTCAGCATCTGGAAGGCGGTATTGTTCAGCAGATCTATGTCCACAATGGAGATTTGGTTTCCAACGGTCAGATTCTGATCAAGCTGGACGATACAAAACCCAGGACGGAGCTCGTTGGCATTCAGGGACAGCTGTGGGACGCACAGGCGAGCCGGGCTCGGCTGGTCGCTGAACAGGCGAACGAGATGCAACTTTTGTTTCCACCGGAGCTGGAACAACTCGCGCCGCATAACCCGGCCGTCAACGCCATTGTCGTCGGACAACGAAGAATATTTGAAGCCCGTCGCGACGTCTATCGATCTGAAATTGCCATAACGCACGAGAAAATGGGGCAGGTGAAGGAAGAGATAACCGGATTGGCGGCGCAAAAAATGGCCTTGTCGTCCCGCATCGAGATCACGCGCCAGCAACTGGACATGATAAATCCGCTTGTGAAAAAGGGGCTCGAGCGCAAAACGAGCGTATTGAATCTCGCACGCGAGAAAGCTGATCTGGATGGACAGCTGGGAGAGACCATAGCTCAGATGTCCCGCGCTTATCAGGTGATCAATGAAGCGCAGGCCAATCTCGTCAAGCTGGAGAGTGATCGCCAGAACGAGATCGCAAAAGATCTGCGCGAGACCGAAAACCAGCTTTTCCTGTTAAGCGAACGATATCGCGCAATCAATGATCAACTGATCCGGACAGATATCAAGGCGCCCGAGAACGGGATTGTCATGGATTTGCGCATTCACACGACGGGCGGTGTTATCGGGGCAGGCGAGCCGTTGCTGGATCTGGTGCCGCAGGATGGCAACATGATCGTATCAGCGCATGTTCGGCCCGAGGATATCAACCTTGTGCGTCCCGGCTTGAACGCTCAGGTGCATCTTTTGCCCTATGATCAACGACGCGTGCCTCTTCTGGAAGGACAAGTGACATATGTTTCGGCCGACCGGCTTATCGATAAACAGACCGGGCAGCCCTATTATGCCGCGACGATCCGCGTGACCGACGATGAACTGATGCAGGCCGGAGACGTGGAAATGATCCCCGGAATGCCTGTGCAGGCCCTGATAGAAACCGGGGAAAGCAGTGTCGCACTTTATGCTGTCAGGCCATTGCTGGACAGTTTTCACCGGGCTTTCCGCGAAAACTGAATTATCTGCGCCTATTGAATGGCGCTCCCATTGGCAGTCGCTTTGGCACCAAGCAACAGAACGACTTCTGTTCTGTTCTGAACATGTAGTTTACGCATAATATGCTGCAAGTGCATCTTCACGGTATTGCCGGAAAGATTGAGCTTCTCAGCAATGACCTTGTTTGAATGACCGCGCTGCAACTCAGTCAGAACATCGACTTCCCGTGGTGTGAAACCGGTAATGGCTGGCTGGCACCAGCTGTAGTTCACACTATCGGTTCCATCGTCGGCCGGTTCAGTCGCTGATCTGTCCTTGAGGGAGATCGTAGTTTGAATCGTACTCTGAGCGCCCTGCGGATGCGGACAGAATATGCCTCCCGCGAGCACCAGCCGAATGCCAGCCAGAGCGATCTCTACCGGAAGGGATGACGTAAAGAACCCTCGCACGCCCATTTTAATTGCTTGTGACTCCAGCAGAACATCGTCCTTGTCAGAGAAAAGGGCAATCGACGCCGCTTGAAAGTGGCTCTCAACGACGAGGAGCTCTTCCCGCAGTGCGGAGCTATCCATCGCCCTGCCTCCCAGATCCAACGCAATGAGAGCTATGTCACGTCTACTGGCTTTGACCAGTTCTGTCAAAGAGGCCATGCCAACAACATTACAATCGGCAAGTTCGTATTCCAGGAATTTCACGATGGATGTCCGCACGAGCGTATGTTTGGCCACGATGATCATGGTTCGACGTCTGCGCACTGTGCGCCGTATCTTTTCAAACCCGGTTGACACTGCAGGCTCCGTTTCTTCAATCGCCGGAGGTCTTCTCGACAGTTCCGAATGTCCATCGAACCTAGCATTCGATGGAGTAAAGGGATGCTCGCACTGTGTGTGAAGATTGGATACTATCCATACATCCTATCACAGATGATGGTGGGATTACCAAATAATCTTTGGTTTATATTCCGGTGCCGTTATTTAATAGAGATTATTCCAGGTTAACATATGTTAATACAAGAAAAGATGAAAATGGCAATCAAGAGTATATTTAAACTTACTTTGAAATACTCCAGCGCGGGAGCGCAGAAGTGAATAGGTGACCGGGAGTGCCACCATGGCTCCTCAACAGGATTGATTCAGCATAGGAAGCGTGGTTGCTCATCATCCCAGGCATATTGGGGTCGAGTGACAGATAGCAGCTGGGCGGCGGAGGTTATTGAAACCGCGCAGAGCCCGCAGATCAGGCGCTATCAGCAAGAACTTGTTCAGCGCATGGGTATGTGACCCAGGGCAACGTCGGTCATCCAATGAAAAAAGCCCCGGAAAACCGGGGCTGTTTCGCTTCTTGTCTTGACGCTTAGACCAGTTCGCCAGCCAGCGCCTTTTTGATCAGCGCGCGGGTTTCGTCGATGCCGTAAAGCGCGACGAAGGAGCCGAAACGCGGTCCGCGTTCCTGACCGATCAGCACTTCATAGAGCATCTGGAAGAAGGAAACCGAAACGCCGGGACCGCCTTCCGGGCTTTTCTTGGTGTGGTCCTGATAACGCTCAATGGCACGGGCGACGTCAAGAATGGCGTTCTGGATGTCGTTGCCATCAGTGCCGGCAGGCAGCGTTGCGAGCTTCGCATCGAGCGCTTCGAGCGCTGCGCGTTCCACATCGTCCGGCGCGCGGAACTGCTTGGTCGGCTTCACGAAATCGTTGAAGTAACGGATCGCATAGCCGACGAGCGCGTCGAGTTCCGGATTGTTTTCCGGCGTAACGCCCGGCACGTGGCGCGAGATGAACCCCCACAGTACAGCTGGATTTTCGGCATTCGATGCGCTGACCAGATTGAGCATCAGCGCGAAAGTGACTGGCAGGTTCACCTTCGGCGGGTTGCCGTAATGAATGTGCCAGACCGGATTGTTCAGCCGGTCCTTCCATTCCTGACGCTCATAGGCCGAGAGATAGGTGAAATATTCGTCCACCGCCTTCGGGATGACATCGAAGTAAAGCCGCTTGGCGGTCTTCGGCTTCTGAAAATTGTAAAGCGCAAGGCTTTCAGTCGGCGCATAAGCCAGCCATTCATCGATGGAAATGCCGTTGCCCTTGGACTTGGAAATCTTCTGGCCTAGCTCGTCAAGGAACAGTTCGTAGACGAAATGTTCCGGCGCGCGTCCACCGAGAATTTCGCAGATGCGGTCATAAACGCCCGCATTGGTCTGGTGGTCCTTGCCGAACATCTCGAAATCGACGCCGAGCGCTGCCCAGCGCATGCCGAAATCCGGCTTCCATTGCAGCTTCACCTTGCCGCCTGTGACGGATAACGTGGTTTCAACGCCGTCCTCATCGTCGAACGTGATGGTGCCAGCCTTGGCATCCACGCTCTTCATCGGCACATAAAGCACGCGACCGGACTTCGGCGAGATCGGCAGGAATGGGCTATAGGTCGCCTGACGCTCTTCGCCGAGCGTCGGCAGCATCACCTTCATGATGTCGTCATAGCGCTCGACGGCCTTGAGAAGCACGGCGTCGAACTTGCCGGACTGGTAATATTCCGTCGCGCTGGCGAATTCATAATCGAAGCCGAAAGTGTCGAGGAAGCGGCACAGCATGGCGTTGTTATGGTCCGCAAAGCTCTTGTATTCGCCACCGAACGGGTTCGGAACGGCGGAAAGCGGCATCTGCAGATAGGGTTCAAGGGCTGCCTTGTCCGGCACGTTGTCCGGGATCTTGCGCATGCCGTCGAGATCGTCCGAGAAGCAGATCAGGCGTGTCTTGACCTTGTCTTCGGTCAGGATGCGAAAGGCGTGGCGCACCATAGAGGTACGCGCCACTTCGCCGAACGTGCCGATATGCGGCAGGCCGGAAGGGCCATAACCGGTCTCGAAAATCACCGTTTCCGGCAGGCTGGTCTTTGCATAGCGCTTGAGGATTTTCTTCGCTTCTTCAAAAGGCCATGCTTTCGCTTCCGCAGCCGCCGCGGTCAGTTCCGGGGTCAGCGTGATTTCGGGAAGGCGGTGCGAGGTCATGGTTTAATCCTGTGAAGAAAGTTTATTCATTGAAAACTTGCGCGCAGCGGAGGCGCATACTGCTCTATGGCGCGGCAACCACTGTCCGTCAACGGTTGCGACCGAATTTCCTTGCGCAACGGGATGCGGCTTCCTAACTTTCAAAACAATTTGGGCCGTTGAAGTTGATTCCGGCTATTGTTGTGCAGGAGTACCCGATGAAAAAGATCACCCAGCAGGATGCACTCGTCTATATTATGATTACGACGTCTGCCGCCGACACCACCATGACCGATGCCGAGCTGGAATCCATCGGCAATGTGGTGACGCGCCTGCCGGTTTTCCGCGGTTTCGATACCGGGCGCCTGCCGCAGATTGCCAATGATTGCTATGCGCTTCTTGCCGATGAAGACGGCCTGGAAAAAATTCTCGACCTTGCCCATGAAGCACTGCCGGAACGTCTCTACGATACGGCCTATGCGCTGGCTGTCGAAGTCGCTGCTGCCGATCTGCATGTGGAGCAGGAAGAACTGGAATTTCTCCAGATGCTGCGTGACCGCTGGACACTGGATGAACTGACCGTTGCCGCTATCGAACGCAGCGCCCGCGTGCGCTTCCGCAAACTTGATCCTGTTGTTTAGAGCCTGTTCCAAAAGCCATCCTGTGTGGCTGCAAATGGCAATTTGTCTGCGTTCCGGCGCTCATGTAGCTTTCTCTGGTGCATAGTCTTATCCGAAAAGTCTGCAACTTTTGGGGGCCATGCTCAAAAGTACACTGCGCTCCGGTACTCGAAAATCACCATTTTCGCACACACATGCAGCTTTTTGATTCAGGCTCTTAAGCGCTGGTGGCTGCATAGGCTCGGCTTCCTTCATCCAGAACTGTCGAACCTCATCCTGAGCTTGTCGAAGGATCAGCAGTTGAATGCAAAACGGGCGGAAAATCCGCCCGTTTCCTTTATGGGTTTCAGGAAATCAGCACACGACCGGGAGCCGTCGTGCCTTGCGCCCTTCCAGAGCGGCACGCATGATGCGGGCAGCTTCTGCAAATGTGGGCGTTTCCTTCCAATGTTCAGCATGGATGATGCCGGTCGGAACGATATCCCTCAGCGCTTCCAGCGTGTGGCGCGGCACCATGTCGGTGCAGTTCCACAGGCGGCGGAAGATGACACTGATCCGTGTGACCTTGCCGTTGACCTGAACGGACGGTTCGGTCGTTTCCAGAGCCCAATCTTCATAAGCATCGACCGCATCCTGGAATGCATGATGCAGATAGATCGGTGCGTGACCGTCATGAAGCGGGGGCAGCAAACTAGACATTTCTGTTTCCTCTCTTCCAATGGGTTCAGCTTTCAGGGGCATTTGCCGCCAGATGAATGAAATGGGGCGCACAAATGCATTCAAATAAGAGCCATGAATTGCTCTTCAGTGGTCTATGCGTGCCGTGTCGAAATGAAGCTCACGAAATACGACAACACATAATTAACCATGATCTACGGAAGAAGGCCTGTTTGGCAAGAGGCGATTTTCTTTAAATTGGGTTTAATCGAAAAAATAATTCAAACGCATAGGTTGAAATACTTCAATAATAAGCTAGCAAATAATTGAAATATTATTTTTACTTGACGGTTAAAGATGCCGGAAAGCGAAGTGTCTTTCGATATTTATTGTTCCGGTAACAGGTTTTGATCCTGTCATTTACGGGTGACTGGTATAAAAAGTCGTCAAATGAAAATGTGATTGCGGGGCAATGGATATGGCTCAACTGGTTCTGTCACGTAGGGCTTTTCTGGCGGGATCGACCGCTTTGGCCGCTGTCGCCGTCTGGCCGCAACGGTCGAATGCGGCTGGTGAAGCGCAGAAAGGCGGGCGGCTGGTCGTGGCCGCAGATTCAGAGCCACGTAATCTGAACCCGGCCATCGTGGCCTCCAATGGCGTTTTCTTCGTCGCAAGCAAGGTGATCGAACCTCTGGCGGAAGCGTCCTTCGAGGGCGAAAATGGTCTCGCGCCACGGCTTGCGACAGGCTGGGAAGGCTCCGCCGACGGGCTGACGGTGAGGTTCCGTCTGCGCGAAGGCGTTAAATGGCATGACGGCAAGCCGTTCACATCGGCGGATGTTGCGTTCTCGGCCATGGAAATCTGGAAACCGCTGCAAAACTTGGGCCGTGTTGTGTTCAAGGCGCTGGAGAAGGTCGAAACGCCGGATGACCTCACTGCCGTTTTCCATTTCTCCGAGCCGACGCCCTTCCAGCTTATCCGCAATGCCCTGCCGGCGCTGACGGCAGTGCTGCCGAAGCATGTCTTTGCGGGCAGTGACGTCATGGCTAATCCAGCCAATGAAAAGCTCGTAGGCACCGGCCCGTTCAAATATGCCGAACATAAGACCGGCGAATATTACCGGCTGACACGTAACGACGCTTATTGGGGCGAGGGTGAGCCTTATCTGGACGAGATTGTCTATCGCGTGTTGCCGGACCGTGCCGCAGCGGCAGGCGCGCTGGAGGCCGAAGAAATCGACCTCGCCGCCTTTTCCGCCGTGCCGCTCGCCGATCTGGACCGCATTTCGAAGGTTCCGGGCCTCACGGTCATCTCCAAGGGCTATGAGGCGCTGACCTACCAGCTCGTGGTGGAAATCAACCACCGCCGCAAGGAACTGGCGAACCTGAAGGTTCGGCAGGCAATCGCCCATGCCATCGATCGCGATTTCGTGGTGAAGACAATTTTCCTCGGTTACGCCAAGACCTCGACCGGTCCTGTGCCGCGTTATGACAGCCAGTTCTATACCGATGACGTGCCGCCCTATCCGTTCGACGTCGCGAAAGCGAATGCGCTTCTGGACGAGGCTGGTTACGAGCGGGGCAAGGACGGAACGCGCTTCACGCTCAAGCTTCTCCCAGCGCCCTATTTCAACGAAACGAAGCAGTTCGGCGATTATCTGCGTCAGGCGCTCGCTGCAGTCGGCATCGATGCGCGCATCGTCAACAACGATTCCGCCGCGCACCAGAAGGCAGTTTACACTGACCACGATTTTGATCTGGCCATTGCGCCGACGGTTTATCGTGGTGATCCAGCCATATCCACGACAATTCTGGTTGAGGGCGGTATCCCGGTCGGCGTGCCGTTTTCCAATCAGGGCGGCTATGCCAATGCTGAACTGGACACGCTGATCGCCAAAGCCGCACGCGAGATCGATGAGAAAAAGCGCACGGCGCTCTATCATCAGTTCCAGCAGATGGTGGACGCAGATTTGCCGCTCATCAATGTTGCGGAATGGGGTTTCATCACCGTCGCGAGCGACCGCGTGAAGAATGTTTCCAGCAATCCGCGTTGGGCAGTTTCCAACTGGGCGGATACGTGGCTGGAACAGTGACGAACCTCGTGGATTGATTGTATCCTACCACCGTGAAACAGATTCTGGCCCTTTTCCGCAAACGATTGGTCGGCAGCATTATGGTGCTGCTGATTGTCATTATCGGTTGTTTTTTCCTGGCAGAAAGCGCACCGGGCGATGCCGTCGACGCCTATGCCGTGACATTTGGCGGCGATGCGGCAACGATTACCGAGATGCGAGCGCGATGGGGGCTGGATCAGTCGGTCTGGCATCGGCTCGGGGCCTATCTGGCAGCGCTTGCGCAGGGTAATCTCGGCTGGTCCGTCAGTTTCAACCGGCCTATTCTCGATGTTATTCTGGAGCGCCTGCCCAACACGCTTCTTTTGATGGGGGCGGCGACCGCCTTGTCTTTTGCCGTGGGGTCGCTCCTCGGCATTGTGGCTGGTGCCAGGCCCGGAAGCTTTCGCGACCGGTTTCTTTCAGTGGCATCGCTGGTTCTCTATGCGATCCCCGGTTTCTGGCTGGCGCTCGTGCTGGTCATCCTGTTTTCGATCAGGCTGCGCTGGTTGCCGTCGAGCGGCATCGAAACAATCGCTTCCGGCAAGCACGGGCTGGCGCGGACAGGCGATATTGCGGTCCATCTGGTGCTGCCGGTCGTCTCGCTGGCGGTAATCTATCTGGCGCTTTACCTTCGTGTCATGCGCTCTGCCATGGCTGAGGTTTGGCGCATGGATTTCGTGCGCGCCTTGCGGGCGAGGGGCATTTCGCATTCGCACATTGTCCTGCGTCACGTGACGCGGAATGCACTGCTGCCGCTCGTTACCGTGCTGGGCTTGCAGGCTGCATCCATGCTTGGCGGCAGCGTGGTGATCGAAAGCGTTTTCGCCGTGCCGGGGCTGGGACGGTTGGCGCAGGAGGCTGTCGCAAGTCGTGACACGCCGCTTCTGCTCGGCGTCATTCTGGTCAGCGCCGTCATGGTGATCGTGGTCAATTTCCTTATCGACATGATCTATCTCTGGCTCGACCCGCGTATCGCGGCTGGAGGCGGCAGAGCATGAGTGGAGCTAAACGTTATTTCAGAGCAGGTGAGGGTATAACAGGTATAATCCTGCTGGCGCTGCTTGTGCTGGCGGCACTTGTCGCACCTTTTATCTTTCCCGCTGATCCTTTAAGCATCGTCTCAACGCCATTGCTGCAGCCTTTTGATAATGCGGATTTTATTCTTGGAACTGACCGGCTTGGACGTGATGTTCTGGCTGGGCTTTTCTATGGTGCGCGCACATCGCTTGGCGTTGGGCTGGCCGCTGCCTTGGCCTCAATTATCCTCGGTAGTATTATCGGGACGCTGGCCGGCTTTGCGGGCGGTATCGTCGATGAAGTCCTGATGCGGATTACGGAAACCTTCCAGACCGTACCGGGCTTTCTGCTGGCGCTGGCGCTCGTCAGCATTGCCGGGCCGTCGCTGCCAGTGCTGATCGCTGCCATTGCGCTTTCTAGCTGGACGCAGGCTGCGCGCCTCACACGCGCACAGGTGCTCACAATCCGCGAAAGCGATTACGTGGCTTCCGCCCGCGTCATCGGCATGCATCCGATGGAAATCGCTTTCCGCCAGATACTGCCCAACGCTCTGCCGCCGGTTCTGGCGCTGGTGCCGGTGATTGTCGCTTCCGCCATATTGATTGAAGCGGCTCTGTCTTTTCTGGGCCTTGGCGATCCGAACCGCGTCACCTGGGGCGGTATGATTGCCGAGGGGCGCACGGTCCTGCGCTCTGCACCCTGGCTTTCGATCCTGCCGGGTCTGGCGCTAGCTTTGACTGTTGTTGGCGTCTATCTGGCGGGCGAGGGACTGACGAACGCCTTGTCCCGTCGCGAGGTGCAGTCATGACGGTGATCATCCGGCTGAAACAGCTTTCCGTGCGCTATGGCCGTGAAACGGCGCTGGAGAATATCGATCTCGATGTCCGGCGCGGTGAAACGCTGGCGATTATTGGTGAAAGCGGTTCGGGCAAAAGCACGCTGGCACTGGCGCTGGCCTCGCTCCTGCCAGCCAACGCACGCATTTCGGGCAATATGGAATGGTCGGAGGACAGGTTGAAGCCGGGACGCGACATTGGCTTTGTGTTTCAGGACCCGGCATCGAGCTTCGATCCGCTGATGACGGTTGGCGCGCAACTTGTCGAGACCATTCGCGCCCATGCGAAAATCGACAAAACAGCAGCGAAAGCCAAAGCAGTCAGCCTCTTACAGCGGGTTCACATTCCGCAACCTGAAGCAAGTTTTTCGCGCTATCCGCATCAGTTTTCTGGCGGTCAGAAACAGCGCATTGCGATTGCGCTCGCCATTGCCGCCGGTCCACGCTTGCTGATCGCGGATGAGCCGACAAGCGCGCTCGACACTATTGTGCAGAAGGAGATTGTCTCTCTCTTGCGCGAACTGGTGCATGCTGATGGAATGACGCTGATCTTCATCACCCATGACATTGCGCTGGCATCGGGATTGGCCGATCACATCGCGGTTTTCCGTCAGGGAGAGTTGATCGAACTCGGCCCCGCTCGAACGATCATTTCAGACCCACAAACAGATTATACGAAGGCGCTGATCGCTGCCGTGCCGGTGCTGGAAGCCGCTCATGGTTGATCCACTTCTGAAGGCCGACGATCTCATTTTACGCTACGGCGACGCCCTTGCGCTCGACGGTGTCAGCCTCACGATCCAGCCGGCCGAGACACTGGCGCTGGTTGGTCCGTCTGGCAGCGGCAAGTCCACGCTGGCGCGGGCACTACTGCGGCTTCACCCGCTTGCAAGTGGTACAATCCGATTTGAAGCCGAGGACTGGCTGGCGCTCAAGGGGACCGGCCTCCGCAAGCAGCGCGCGCGCATGCAGATGGTGTTTCAGGACCCCCTCTCGGCCTTCAATCCACGTGCGAGCGTCTATGATCTTCTGCGCGAACCGCTGCGCATTCATGGGCTGAAGCGCGATATTGCCAGCCTTCTGCAAACGGTCGGGCTTGATCCGGCGCTGGCACGGCGCGGCGTCCATGAGATTTCCGGTGGGCAGCGCCAGCGCGTCGCGATTGCGCGGGCGCTTGCGACTACTCCGTCGCTGATCGTGCTGGACGAGGCGGTTTCGGCGCTCGATGTCACCTTGCGCGGCGCCATTCTCAACCTGCTGCGGGGTATACAGAAAACCGAACAGACGGCCTATCTTTTCATCACGCATGATCTGGCGGTCGCGGCACAGATGGCGGACCGTATTGCGGTGATGGAGCGCGGGCAGATTGTTGAATGCCGCCCGACGCGGGAGTTGATAACGGCACCGCAAGCGCCTGTCACCAAAGCGCTCATCGAGGCGGTGCCGCGACTATTCGTTTAAACCTTGCCCAGTTCCACCGAACGCTTGCGGGCGGCTTCCACGGCTTCGGCCACCAGCGTCTTGAGGCGGTCGCCGCTCATCAGAACTTCGAGCGCGGCAGCGGTGGTGCCGTTCGGGCTGGTCACCTGTTCGCGCAGCTTTGACGGCGTGTCCGTGCTGGCAACGGCCAGAGCGCCTGCACCCATTACGGTGTGCATGGCTAGAAGTGCGGCCGTTTCATGCGGCAGACCGGCGGTCATACCGGCGTCGGTCAGCGCTTCGATGAAGTGGAACACATAGGCGGGCCCGGAACCCGAAACGGCGGTTACGACGTCCATCAGCGCTTCATCATCCACACTTGCGACCTTGCCGGATGTCTCAAGCAGGCGCGCGACGAAGGCTTCGTTCTCGTCGGTTACATTGGCGTTCTTGTAGGTGACGAGCATCCCCTTGCCTATGGCGGCAGGCGTGTTCGGCATGCAGCGTAGCACACCTGCATCGTGACCAAGCTTGCTTTCAAAAAGAGCGACCGGAATACCGGCTGCAACGCTGACGAAAGTGGCAGCCGGCGTGAAGCGCTTATAGGCTGGCAGAACCTGTGCCATGACCTGCGGCTTGACCGCGACGAGAACCATGCGGGGCTTCAGATCGCCGGGGAGGGCTTCAGCGTCGGCAAAGGCATGGACGCCAGCACCGGCGGCGCGATCACGAAGCGCTTCGGTAGGCTCCACGACATACACGTCTTTCGCCTTGAGGATACCGCTATCGAGCCAGCCTTTCAGCATGGCGAAGCCCATATTGCCGCAACCGACCAGAATTACCGTGTCATACATAGTGATTGTTCCACCTTTGGATTTCATTGGGACATGGTCCGCGATGGTATAGCCCTGCCTTATTACGCTGCGCAAGTATATGCGGCGTATCCACGAATTTCTGAGGTTAAATCATTGATTGCCCGAACTATCTCGACCAATATGAACGAAAATTGAGTGAAGTTTCGGAGGGGAAGAATGGATCCGGCTTTGACAACGGGTGTGCCGCCAGCCGAAGCTTTCGGCCACGTCCGCATCATCATAGGCATGATCTTGGGCCTGTGCGTTTCCAGACTTCTCAGCGGGCTAGCGCGCTTTATCCAGCATCCGGGCAAGCAGAAAATCTATCCGGTTCATCTGGCATGGGTGGGTTTCATTCTGCTTTCGGTCATTCATTTCTGGTGGTTCGAGTTCAGCTTGCGAACCATTCCGCTTTGGACCTTCGAGAAATATCTGTTCGTTATTTTCTACGCCGGTCTCTATTTCCTGCTCTGCACGCTGCTCTTCCCCGACAGTATGGAAGAATATACAGGCTATCGTGACTATTTCATTTCTCGGCGCAAATGGTTCTTCGGCATTCTGGCATTGGTCTATGTGGCTGATTTCATCGATACGCTGCTGAAAGGAGCAGACCACTACCGGGTCTATGGAATCGAATATCCGATTCAGGTCGCTTGCTTCATCCTGTTCAGTCTGATCGCGGTGTTCTGGGATAACCGGCGTTATCATGCGGTTTTTGCCGCCGTTGCGCTAGTTTACCAGATCACCTTCACACTGCGCCACTTCGCGACGTTGAGTTAGAGCGTGTCTCCCAGAAGTGAACCAGTTTTGAGATAAAGACATGCGTATAAACAAAGAGATAGAGTGTTTCCGATGATTCAATCAAAACAGGAAATGCTCTAACGCTTTTCTGCATTACGCCGGGTTTCCGCATCCACGATTTCGCGGAACTGGCGCAGCAGCGGGTGGCGTGCCGTCTGCTTGACGCCGTAATCGAGATTGAACGCATAATCGAAATCCGGCGGATTGAGCCCGATATTGTGCTGCATCATGGTTTCGAGCTTGTCGAAGCCCTTGGCAAAAATAGCTTCCGTCGATTTGCCTTCGCTGTAATCTGCCCACAGCTCCATGATTTCTGCGCTGAGATCATCCGGCAGCGGTGCGCACAGCGTTATGAGGTCGGCTTTTTCGCGCTTGGCTCGTCCATCATCGGCGGATTGATGGATAGCGGGCACATCACCGGAAATCGCCTCGCCCAGATCGTGGACGATGCACATCTTGATGAGTTTCAGCCGGTCGCAATCACCCAGCTCCCGGTCAAACAGCGTCACCAGCAGGCATAGCCGCCAGCTGTGTTCGGCTGTGCTTTCCGGTCGGCCCTGAGAGGTATGGCCGGAACGCAAAGTGCTTTTCAGTCGTTCAGCGTGTTGGATAAACTGGATTATGCCGCCAAGCCGGACAGGATCGATCGGGTATTCCGTTTCGGCGCTCATGGCGGTCTCCTGATTTATCTGTATGAATCAATACATATAATTGCAATTTTAACGGTTTATTTGCCATGATGTATATTAATCTGGATCAATAATCACGGGTGAAAAGCGGGACGGAGCGATGGTGGAACGGGACGGAGAGAGGAGACGTGCGACTGTGCGCCCACTTCTGGCCTATGCGCCGGAATTCCTTGAGCCTGTGCCATTTGCACGCGAGACCGCAGACAGCGACGAAGACCGAGAACATCAAAGACGTCGGGAGGAATTGCTTCGCCGCAAACAGGATCTGATAGACGCCGAAGAGAGCGAAAGGATCGATCCGAAGGCGGATATGCAGGGCCGGATGAATGCCGTGCGGGAGGCACTGCAAGCCAATCTCGACGGTGCATCGATTAAGACCGAGCCAACGCCGGAAACGTCCTTACCCCCTGTCACGAAACCTGAAAGCCAGCCGGTGCAAGCGCCGCGCCGCAGGCGTCGCTTCGGGCTTCTGGCCGGTTTCACGCTGTTGGGCGGAATTATCGGAACCACATATGCTCTTCTGGAACCGCCCCAATATGGCGCGACGGCATCCTTGCAGGTTTTTCCGCCGGGGCGGCGCAGCGAAATTGCCTCGAATGTCGTTCTGGAGCGTGCTGCACAGATGGCGCGCATTGAACGTGCAGTTGATCTCGGCGCGCCTTCATTTCTGGAAGAATTGCGCTTTCGCTTGACCCGATTGCTGCCCGAAGACCAGCAATCTCCGGCCCTGGCTGGACACAAAAAAATGTCGGGTGCGCAATTGCTGCGCCAGCGCCTTGATTTCACACAGGCGCTTGACAGTGGCACGGTGAATGTCGAGGCCACGGCTGACAGGCCGGAAACGGCCGCACTTTTGGCCAATGCCGTTGCGCAGGCGTTTCGCGATCATCTGCAGGGTGGCGAAGAGTTAAACGGGTCTGCGGGTGATCTTCCAGCGCGTCTGCAAAGTCTGGAGGCGGATGCCGAAGCGGCGCAGCAGGCTGCAACTGCGTTTCGCGTCAGCCGGGATTTTGGCGATGACGACAACAAGGCCGCGCTTCAACGCGAGTTCGCCGACAGCAAGGCCGAGACAGCACGCATCGCAGCGGAGGCCAACAGCCTGAACGACGTGACTGCGGAGAGCCTCGCCGGTAAGGGCGTGCCCGAATCCATGCGTTCCGGAGCGTTGGGTGCTCTGGTGGAGCGTTATCGCGCTGCAGGGCAGGGGGCTGACGCGAACCAGATCGAAGCGGAAATCGACAAGGAGATTTCCAGCCAACGTAGTGTGTTACAGGCCGATCTTAAGAATGCAGTCGAACGCGAGCAAAAGGCAGCAGCTGCCATTGCCGGTTTCGGCTCGACGCCTGCCACGGACGAAGACAAAGCACACCTGCAGATGCTGGAACGCGATGTGGCGGCAAAGCAGGCGCTGTTTGAAGATTTGCAGATGCGTGCGGCACGGGGCGAACCTGCCTCGGCGGGGTCTGCTGCGACAGTGCGGATCGTTACGCCAGCGATGGCGGAACCGAGCCCGCGCACTCTCTCTCCACAAGGGTTTATCGCCCTTGGATTGCTGGGCGGGTTTTTGCTTGGCCTTCTTGCGATGATGCTGGCCGGTCGCAAGCCCCGATCGTCGGTCAGAAGCGAAGTCGAGCCGGACGAGGTTCTGGAACCCTATGGCGAAACCCGGCTTGCTGCCGTTATCCGCGAAGCCAATGCGCGCTGGGAAGCCGAGAATGAAGGCATCAACAGCACCACGGAAAATGCCGCCCTCGGTCGTGCCATCGATGATGTGCGCTCATCCCGTGTCGCAAAGTCCTGACCGGTTCTCGCAGGACTTTCCGTTCTGAAACTTCATAAAATCCTGCATTGTCGCGCATTCGCCAATTGTCATCGGGCATCATGACGCTTATGGGCATGTGTACGAAAAAGATGTCGTGTATCTCCCAGACACTTAAGCCCGATATCACAAAAGAACGGAGCGCTCGCTATGGCTCAATTGATTGATGGCAAAAAGCTCGCCGAGGATGTGGTTTCCACGGTGAAGACCGAAACCGAAAAGCTCGTGGCCGCAAACGGCATCGTGCCCGGCATTGCGGTGGTGATTGTCGGTGAAGACCCGGCAAGTCAGGTCTATGTCGCTTCCAAGAGCAAGAAGGCCAAGGAATGCGGTTTCCACTCGGTGCAGCACGATCTGCCGGAAACGGCGTCGGAGCAGGAGCTTCTCGACCTGATCGAGAGCTTGAACAACGATCCCGCCATTCACGGTATTCTGGTGCAGTTGCCGCTGCCGAAGCACATCGACTCGGGCCGGGTGATCCAGACCATTTCACCCGACAAGGATGTCGATGGCTTTCACTTTATCAATGTCGGCAAGCTTGGCACCGGCGAAGTTGAAACGGCTTTCGTTCCCTGCACGCCCGCGGGCGCGATGATCATGATTGAGCGCGTCCATGGTCGTGATCTTTCGGGTCTCAATGCCGTGGTAATCGGTCGCTCCAACATTGTTGGCAAGCCGATGTTCAATCTTCTGCTCGCTGCCAATGCAACCGTTACGGTTGCGCACAGCCGCACGAAAGACCTGCCCGCGATTGCCCGCACTGCGGATATTCTGGTGGCGGCGGTCGGACGCCCGCAGATGGTCAAGGGCGATTGGGTCAAGCCGGGCGCAACGGTGATCGACGTCGGTATCAATCGCATTCCGGCACCGGAACGGGGCGAAGGCAGGACACGACTGGTCGGCGATGTCGATTTCGCGGAAGCCGAAAAAGTTGCCGGAGCGATCACGCCAGTTCCAGGTGGCGTCGGTCCGATGACCATCGCCATGCTGATGGCCAACACGCTGACTGCGGCCTGCCGCACTGCTGGCGTGAAAAAGCCAGTTTTTTGACACAATTGAACCGCGCTTTTTGCGCAGTTTTATTCCGGTTTTGATGGTTTGAGAGGCAAAACAGCTGAAATCGCTGTTTTGCCTTAATTTCATTCGGACTGTTTTCAGAACACCGAAGCGCCTTCGTCGGCCCGTCCGGCGATTTGGCGGAAAGCGCGGAACAATTCGCGCCCCATGCCATGCTCGTTGCCTGAAAGATCGGGACGGTCTTCGCCACGATCATTCAGCATGGCCACATTGACCAGAGCTTCCAGAGTGCCGTTCACGGCATCCAGACGAATGACATCGCCGTCGCGGATTTTTCCGATGGCGCCGCCATCGAGAGCCTCCGGTGTGACGTGGATAGCGGAGGGCACCTTGCCTGATGCACCGGACAGGCGACCGTCGGTAACAAGGGCAACACGCTGGCCGCGATCCTGCAGAATGCCCAGAACCGTCATCAGCTTGTGCAGCTCGGGCATACCATTGGCTTTCGGCCCCTGATAGCGAACCACCGCGATGAAATCGCCGGTCAGCTCGCCAGCCTTGAACGCGGCCTGCATTTCTGCCTGATCGTTGAAGACCTTGGCGGGCGCTTCGAGGACCTGGCGCTCCGGCTTCACGGCGGAAACCTTGATGATCGCATTGCCGATATTGCCGGTCAGAACCTTGAGGCCGCCGGTCGGCTGGAATGGCGTATGGATCTTGGCCAGAACCTTGTCGTCGCCGCTTTTCTCCGGCGCCGGCTCACGCACGACTGTACCATCGGCGCCAAGCTTCGGTTCGATCGCGTAAGGACGCAAGCCGTCGCCGAACACGGTGCGCACATCCTCATGCAGGATGCCGCCATCGAGCAGTTCGCGGATCAGGAAGCCCATGCCGCCAGCGGCATGGAAATGGTTCACATCGGCAAGGCCATTCGGATAGACGCGTGCCAGAAGCGGAACCACATCCGAAATCTCGGAAATATCGTGCCATGTCAGCTTGATACCGGCCGCAGCTGCCATGGCGATCAGGTGGATGGTATGGTTGGTCGAGCCGCCGGTCGCATTCAGACCGATGACGCCATTGACGAAGGAACGCTCGTCCAGCATCTCGCCGACCGGCGTATATTCATTGCCGCAGGCAGTGATCGCCAGCGCGCGCTTGGCGGCCTCGCGGGTCAAGGCGTCGCGGAGCGGCGTGCCCGGATTGATGAAGGATGCGCCCGGCAGATGCAGGCCCATGATTTCCATCAGCATCTGGTTGGAATTGGCTGTGCCGTAGAAAGTGCAGGTGCCGGGACCGTGATAGGACTTCGATTCCGATTCCAGCAGCTCGGCACGCCCGACCTTGCCTTCAGCATAGAGCTGGCGGGTCTTGGCCTTTTCGTCGTTCGGCAGGCCGCTGGTCATCGGCCCGGCAGGCACGAACACGGCGGGCAGGTGGCCGAAGGTCAGCGCACCAATGATGAGACCGGGCACGATCTTGTCGCAGACACCGAGATAGACGGCCGCATCGAACATATCGTGCGACAGGCCGACGGCGGTTGCCATCGCAATCACTTCGCGGGAGAACAGCGACAGTTCCATGCCCGCAAAACCCTGCGTAACCCCATCGCACATGGCAGGCACGCCGCCAGCAACCTGCGCCACGCCACCCGCTTCACGTGCAGCCTGCTTGATAAGCTGCGGGAAGGTTTCGAATGGCTGATGCGCCGACAGCATGTCGTTATAGGCGGTGATGATGCCGAGGTTCGGAATCTCGTCGCCGATCAGCGCCGCCTTGTCGTGCGGGCCGCAGGCGGCGAAACCATGCGCGAGATTGGCACAGCCCAGCACGGCGCGCTTTGGCTTGTTGGATGAAGCCTCTCGCACACGGCCAAGGTAGGCTTCGCGTGTCGGCTTGGACCGTTCGCGAATGCGCGCGGTGATTTCCTGAATGCGTTTATGTGCCGTCTCGGTGGGCATGGGTATCACCTGTGCCAATCTGGCTTGAATCGAATTTAACTTGTCCAGTAGAGCTGGATCGGTGTGCGCGCATGATGGAAGACAGCCCGCACGGGCATTTCATTCTCGTCATCGCCGGAAAGCGCCTTTTCCAGCGTTGCCTGCTTGGCAGCGCCTTCGATATGCAGAACCAGCATGTCGGCTTCGGCAATGATGGGAAGGGTCAGGGTCAGACGTTTTTCGCCAGCACCTTCGGCATGGATCGGCAGCACAAGCGCCCTTGTTTCCGGGTTGATCGCCTGATCAAGCCGGTCGGCACCGGGAAAGAAGGAGGCGGTATGACCATCATTGCCCATGCCAAGCACCACCACGTCGAAAGGACGACGCAACGCATCGATGCGGCTGGCGGCAGCAAGCGCCGCCGTTTCGGCCGTCGCCGCCGGATTGTAAAGGCCGACGAATTTGGCCACGCCCGCATGATCGCGCAAAAAATGCTCGCGCACCAGCTTTTCGTTGGAACGGTCGCTATCGACGGGGACGAAACGCTCATCCACAAGGGTGATCGTGACGAGGTTCCAGTCGATCATCTTGCGGGAGAGCACTTCGAACAGCTTGAGCGGCGTGGTGCCGCCAGAGACGGCCAAGGTGGCCTGTCCCCGTTCAGCGATGGCGGCATTCAGCTTGTTCGCAATGGCTTCCGACAATGCCTGCGCCAGTTCCGTTCCGCTGGTAAAATCGTGCCGTTCAATGCTCATTCCATACCTTTCCAAAGCAGAAACCAGAGCGGTTTCAATCGGATAAAATCGTGAAGCCGCTCTATCTCTTTGTTTTTCGCATTATTCTACGCAAAACCGCTGCGTACTTTTGCTGGAAATGCTTTTAGAGGCTTTCGTGCCATGTGCGTCCGTCACGCTCAATGAGCGCGATGGACGATGACGGTCCCCAAGTTCCTGCTGTGTAGCCCTGCACAGGCTGGCTGTTCAATTCCCACCCCTGAAGGATCGGGTCGACCCAGCGCCATGCCGCCTCAACTTCGTCGCGCCGCATGAAGAGGGTCTGGTTGCCGCGAACGACATCCATGATGAGACGTTCATAGGCATCCGGATTGCGCTCGCTGAAAGATTCGGCAAAGCTCATATCCAGCGGCACGTGACGCAGGCGCATACCGCCCGGACCCGGATCCTTGATCATCATCCACTGCTTCACGCCTTCATCCGGTTGCAGGCGGATGACAAGCTGGTTGGCGATGACCTTGCCAGCACTTTCGCCGAAGATGGAGTGCGGGATCGGCTTGAACGTGACGACGATTTCCGAAACGCGCGTGGCAAGACGCTTGCCGGTGCGCAGATAGAACGGCACGCCAGCCCAGCGCCAGTTGGCGATTTCAGCTTTCAGCGCCACAAAGGTTTCGGTGTTGCTGGTGTTGTTTTCGAGGTCTTCCAGGTAGCCCTTGACCGGGCCGCCTGCGGATGCGCCCGCACGATATTGGCCGCGAACGGTCAAGTCTTCGACATTTGCATTGGTAATCGGCTGAAGGGACCGCAGAACCTTGACCTTTTCGTCATGGACGGCATCGGCCTCCAGCGAGGATGGCGGTTCCATGGCGACAAGGCAGAGCAGCTGAAGAATGTGGTTCTGCACCATGTCGCGCAGCGCGCCTGCCGTGTCGTAATAACCGGCGCGGCCCTCAAGGCCGACAGATTCGGCAACCGTGATCTGCACATGGTCGATATGGGCAGAGTTCCACAACGGCTCATAAAGCGCATTGGCAAAGCGCAGCGCCATCAGGTTCTGAACGGTTTCCTTGCCGAGATAGTGGTCAATGCGGAAAATCTGATCTTCGCGGAAAACGCTGCCCAGCGTATCATTGAGCGCCATGGCGGATTCGAGGTCGCGACCGATCGGCTTTTCCACGATGATGCGTGTATCGCGGGTAATCAGGCTATGCGCCTTGAGGCGCGTGGCGATATCACCGAAGAGCGTGGGGCTGACGGCGAGATAGAAAGCGCGAATCTTTTCCGGCTTCTTGCCGATCAGCGTCTTGAGCGCATCCCAGCCCTCTTCGGACTTGGCATCGACCGCCACATAGCTGAGACGGGCGAGAAACTTGTCGACTTCCTTCTCGTCGACTTCCGAAGCCTTCACATGCTCGTGGATGGCATCGCGTGCGAACTGCCGATATTCCTCATCGGTCATGGCACTGCGCGATGCGCCGATGATGCGCGTTGGGTCGGTGAGCTGGCCTGCACGCTGACGCTGATACAGTGCCGGAATGAGCTTGCGTTCGGCAAGATCGCCGGAACCGCCGAACACGATGCAATCGAAAGGCTCTACCGGAATTGTCTGGCTGGTCATCTATCGCTCTCTTCTCTTCTTGCGCAAATCAGTCTGCTTGTGGGCAGCATGCGATTTTCACGCTGCCCTTGTCTATTATCTAATCGATTTAAATTCAACAGCCGCAATGCCGCATTCTCGCGAAATTGAAGGCGCCCTGCCATAATTGACGGATTAATGGCTTGTGCACACATGACATGTTCATCTTAAGGCCATATTGGAACAAACAATCTCGATTCAAGTGATTTGGCCAAGTTGGAAGGTATCTTGGTTCTGCAAAAGGAGGTGGCATGAAAGAGGCCGCGCCCGTTGAGAGAACGGATCAGTGAGATGCAGGTAATGATCGAGGGACAGTCACACTTCCAGCCTTTCGGCTTATCCTGTTGGGGTTTCGCAGATCTCAACAAGGGAGTTGAAAGCATGACTGCCTCTTATGATTACCATATCGGCGTCGATTACCACAAATCCTACAGCCACCTGGTGGTCCAGGACAGTAGCGGCAAGACGCTGCGCTCCGGCCGGGTTAAGAACGATCGCCATTCGCTTGGCGGGTTCCTCGAACGCTACCGCGAGAACTCGCATGCGGTCATCGAGGCGACGCGCAACTGGATGGTGATGTATGATTGGCTCGACGACATTTGTGATGATGTCGTTCTCGCCCACCCGTTGAAGGTCAAGGCGATCGCCGACGCCAAGATCAAGACCGACAAGATCGATGCGACGGTACTGGCGCATCTGCTGCGGGCCGACCTGGTGCCGGAGGCTTGGGCACCCAGCGAAAAATCTCGGGAGCTTCGCGTCGCGCTGCGCGAACGGATGTTTTACGTAAGACTGCGCACGATGACCAAGAACCGGATCGTCACGGTGTTTGACCGGTATCCGGAGCAAACAGCCCAGCTGAAGAAACTCGGCGACCTGTTTGGCAAGGCCGACCGCATCCAGCTTGCCGAAGTGAACGTCTCGGACATTGACCGTGTCCAAATCGACCGCGGCCTCGCGTTCATCGGCGACATCAACGAGCGGATCAAGCAGTCGGAAACGACGATCCGGGTGATGACCAAGGCCAATGCCAATGTGAAGCTGTTGAAGACGATCCCCGGCATTGGCGAGTTCTTCGCCCGGCTGATCGATGCCGAGATCGACGACGTCAGCCGCTTCCGCAATGCCA